>JBIIKE010000052.1:0-5318 GCA_044233365.1 Bdellovibrionales bacterium
AGCATTCCGATCTTGTTGGCGATTCAATTGCTCTTGCACAATACCAATTTCACGAGCAATTTGGACGCGGCGAATCGCTTCACGTGTCACGGATACCAGTAATAATCCAACCAATCCAATTAAGACGATAACAAATAATCGTGAGTCAAAAAAACCTTGTCGTGTTAACACGGTTGGCACATCTGCGGAAACTGCTTTTGTGCGCCGTTCATTGGTGCGACGAGGTCGAAAAAAACGCAAACGAAATCGCTGTTTCGTTTTTTGTTTTGATTGTCTTGGAATACGTGCCATACTTGCGAGGATAGAAAAATCAGTATATTCTTGTTTTTATATGAGTAAACGAAAAAAATCGTGGCAGGAAAAAGTATACATTGTCCTTGCGTTTGTCGCAATTATCTCAATGGTGATGTTTAGTGTCTTGCCGTATTTAGCGCAATAACACTGGGTTAAAAATGACCCAGCCAGCTGCGGTCAATCAAATACAAGACTAATCCGAGTAGTGATGTCACAGCGGAAATAATCCAAAAACGCATCACGATCTTTGGCTCTTCCCAACCAATGGCTTCAAAATGATGATGAATCGGTGTTGATCGAAAGATTTTTTTGCCATTGCGCAATAGTTTTGATGTCCACTGAAGAATTACAGAGCCAGACTCAATAACGAGAATCAAGCCAATAATCGGCAAAACCCACACCGTATTTGTGTAAATCGCCACAATCGCTAGTGTGACACCTAGTGACATTGAACCAGTATCACCCATAAAAAATCGCGCTGGGTGAATGTTGAACCATAAAAATGCGAGCAGGGCGCCAGCAATCACTGAACAAAATGTTGCGAGTTCAAAGCGACCTTGCAAAAAGGCAATCGCTCCAAAAGCAGCAAAACTACTGAGCAACACACCGCCTGCCAGTCCATCTAAACCGTCGGTTTCATTCACTGAAAATGCGGTCGCGACAATGACAAAAAAGAAAATCGGGAGCGCCAAAATTCCCAACTCAATATTCCCCCAAAATGGCAAATGCAAAATATTCCAATCAAGCTTTGCTACAAACCAATACGCCGCAAAAAATGAAATCGCAGAGTAAATCAGGAGCCGATACCGCATTGCGATTCCACCCGCCCCTTTTCCAGATTTGCGAATATCAACAATGTCATCAATCAACCCAACAATCGCTGAAGCAACAAGCGCACCAAGCGGCAATAAGGTTTCCGAACGTGTCAAAAAATTCAGTTGCGCTGGAAAACCAGTGAGTGGAAACCAGACACCAACTGAACAGATGAGTGCGATCACTAACGTTGTCACCCAGATTAATAGACCGCCCATCGTCGGCGTCCCCTTTTTATGTTTATGCAATTTTGTGAAGACCGGTGTTGCTGCTGTGTCATTCCGAATATGTTTTCCGAGCTTGTACTGATACAAAAATTTTGTAAGAAGCGGCGTCCAGGCCATTGTGATAATAAAAGACACTGAAAACAGCAGTAACATTTTAATGACAATTTGGATAGTAAGCGGCATACTTTAAATATTCACTTGAATAATAAAATAGAGCCCGAGAGCGAGCAAAATATTCAGCAGCAACGAAGTGATGAGCGCAACCCAAGCAATAAGCGGCCTGCGATAATAATTCCTGAGCATCATCACCCAATTCATCAAAAATAAAAACAAACCAGCTCCCGGTAATATCAATAAGCGCCACCATGCACCGGTCATATCTACGCCAAAATAAATTGTGTAATGAAGAAAAACAACAGACTCAGTATACGGCACTTGCCAATATAAAAAACCCCATTGTGCAGCATTCAAGAGGATGATAACAAGAGAGAAGAGCCAAAAATACCACGGCAAAAACCGCAGGCGTTCGCGATAATTCGTCGGCTCAAGAGCAGCCGCTGTCGAAGGGAGGGCTTCAGTAGACATATGGCTAGTATACGGGCTGGGAATTGACGCGTCAATCATTCCATGGTATGGTGATTGTCGATCTACACACTTTATATTATAACGTATGTCAAAAACCAAAGCAGGCGGCTCGACCAGTTTAGGCCGCGATTCAGTTGCGAAACGACTCGGGGTCAAAAAATATGGTGGTCAAACCGTCAATATCGGCAATATTATTGTACGCCAACGTGGTAGCAAATTCCGCCCAGGTGTTGGAGTGCGCAAAGGCGAAGACGACACTTTATATGCTGTTGTTTCTGGTGTTGTAAAATTCACCAAGAAAAAAGCCGCGCGCTTTACTGGCGCCTTAAAAACTGTACAGACAGTTTCTGTTGTTCCAGCAACGAAGAAATAACAATAGTAAAAGAGTGGGAGCGTGGGCTTTCGAAACTCCGTTAGCATGAACGAAGTGTGCTACAGGAGTTGAGAAAGTCCCACCGACCCGCTCTTTTTTTATTGATTGTTAATCGACGCCTTAATGAAGCCGACAAACAACGGATGTGGTGTTAGTGGACGTGACAAAAATTCTGGGTGAAATTGTGTTCCAACAAACCATGGGTGGTCTTTCAATTCAATAATTTCAACTAATCCTTGTTGCGGATTAACACCTGAAATAATCAAGCCGGCTTTTTCCAACTGCTCCATGTATTCATTATTAAACTCATAGCGATGACGATGGCGCTCAACAACCGATTTGGCACCGTAGGCCTTGGCGGTTTTTGTCCCAGCTTTTAAATCGCAATCATAACTTCCGAGGCGCAATGTGCCGCCATATTGCTTGCTGCGAATATTTTTCTGCTGATTTGGATTCACAATAATAATAGGATGATCGGTTTGTTGATCGATTTCAACCGTATGTGCACCATTCAATCCAGCCTTGTGTCGCGCCAGCTCAATGCAGGCTAACTGCATACCGTAACACAACCCAAAATATGGAATTTTTTTCTCACGGACATATTGAATCGCTGTAATTTTGCCTTCAATCGCACGGGAACCAAAACCACCTGGCACTAAGACACCATCATAATCAGACAATTCTTTGACGGCTTTTGGGTTTTTTTCATAGACCTCTGCGTCAATCCAGGTAAGTTCAATTTCATGCTTTTCGCCCCAAGCGGCGTGTTTCAAGGCTTCAATCACTGAAATGTACACATCAGACAACACAAACTCACCGGTATTAAAGTATTTTCCAACCACGGCGATCTTGACCTTTTTTTCAGCCGTCCGAGTCACATTCACAAGCGCATTTAAACGCTGCAATGAGGTTTTCCCAGTAACCCGGCGTGACTTGAGTTTCAACAACTTCAACATCTGCAAACTGAAATCTTCGTCTTCAAACATTTGTGGAACCGCATAAATCGTATCACAATTCGGTGCCGCAATAACCCGCTCTGGCTTCACTGCACAAAAGACTGAGAGCTTTTCTTTGCGCACAGCATCAATCGGTTTTTCAGACCGCGCAATAATAAAATCTGCCTGCAAACCAGCTTCGTTGAGTTGTCGCACCGCTGTCTGCGTCGGCTTGGTTTTCATCTCGCCCACTGCTGATGGCACTGGCAAATAACTCACCATCACAATTGCGACATCATCCGGCCGTTCATTCTTCATCATGCGTGCGGCTTCGAGAAACAACGCACTTTGATACTCCCCGACCGTTCCACCGATTTCAATCACTGTAATTTCAGCATCGTCAGTTTTTTGAGCCTTTTTAATCCGTGAAATAATATTCAGAGGAATGTGTGGCACAACTTCAACACATTTGCCTTCATATTGCAGATTGCGCTCTTGTTGAATCACATCCAAATACACACGACCGGTCGTCATGTAATTCACTTTGTGAATATCCTGATGCAAAAACCGTTCATAGTTTCCAATATCTTGATCTGTTTCATCGCCGTCAGCGGTCACAAACACTTCACCATGCTCTGTTGGATTCATTGTTCCAGCATCAACATTAATATATGGATCAGCTTTCATTGCGGTAACTCGATATCCACGAGATTGTAATGTCATTGCTAATGATGACGCTGCAATGCCTTTTCCAACGGATGACATCACACCTCCCACTACAAAAATATATTTCGGTGTATATCGTTTTGCTGATTTTGCCATAAAAAAGAAGTCTAATGGATTGATTCAAAAAATGAGTATAGCATGCAACAAAAAACCCAACAACTCCTATTTTTGCACAGTAATATTGAGGGTCGCAATCTGACCATTTGGAAATTTCACCGAGGTGGTTGTGTTGCCGGTTTGTTTAATGTGCAGTTTTTCTGTGATCCAAGCCTCTTCAATTGTACTACCACTATTACGCAACGCGCTCACCACTTCTTTATTCGTCACTGCACCAAATAATACACCTTCGTCATTCGCCGATTCCTTCAACACTAACGGATTTTTTTCCAACGTGCGCGCTAACTCCTCCCAAGCTTTTTCTTGTGCAGCGCGTTGTTGTTGCTGTGTCAGTTGCTCTTGTTGATTTTTTTGAACTGCCTGTTCAGTTGCAATTTCAGCAAGGCCGTTTGGCAATAAATAATTACGCGCATGGCCATCTGACACATTTTTAATTTGACCAGTTTTTTTGATAATCACTTTCATATTATTTCTGTGACAATGGTTTTTTCTGCTCTTCAGTTGGTGGTTGTACCGTCGCAAGGAATTCAGTGTTGTTGCTGAAGAATAATTTTGCGGCATCGAGCTGCGGATCACGGTTATTAGAATAATCGTCCTTCGCATTTTCTTTATAGAATTCTGGAATAACACCAGTTTTATCAATAGCTTTTTTCTGTGGGGTGAGCCATTGCGCAATCGTGAGCTTCAATGTCGAGCCATCAGAGTAATTCCGTACATCTTGCACGGTGCCTTTCCCAAATGACGTAGTTCCAATCACCGTTGCTTTTTTGTAATCCTGCAAGGCACCTGCCACAATTTCTGATGCCGAGGCTGAACCAGCATTCATTAAGACAACAGTTGGCATTCCAGCGAGTGCTGGCGAACCATTCGTTGTATATGGAATATCTTTACCATCAGATTTTCGTTCATAAACTGCAGGACTCCCATCGTCAACAAACTCAGATAACACATCGACGGCTGCATCCAAATACCCGCCTGGATTATTGCGTAGATCGAGAATCACGCCATCTGGTCGGTCAATCGAAATCTGCGTCGCAATCCCAGAAAATAGTGTATAGGTATCATTATTAAATTGGTTGATGGTCACATGCACCACGCGCTTATCCCCAACATTCAAAGTTTCCGATGTCACACTATCGACATGAATCCGATCACGCGCAATTGTGAGTTCAAACGGCTCTTCATCTCCACGTTGCAACAATAGTTTCACTGTTGTGCCTTTCGCGCCACGAATTTTTTTCACCGCTT
>JBIIKE010000063.1:0-4709 GCA_044233365.1 Bdellovibrionales bacterium
GGGATATTTGATCGCATATTTTTCAATAGCTGCTTTCACATTTACTGGTTCTTTTTCAAACGCAAACTCTGGCGCATGCACACCAATAATGACAAAGCCATCATCTGCATATGTTTCGTGCCAACTATTCAGAACCGGCAGTGTTCGGATACAATTAATACAACTATATGTCCAAAAATCAATCAGTACGACCTTTCCTTTCAGCTCTTCAAGAGTTAATGGATTGCTATTCATCCATTCTTGTAAGCCGATAAGTTCTGGAGCTGGCTTTGGAGATCGAACATTCATTTTCGTATCTGACTCTTTTGTCCCCATTTCAATCTGTTCTGTTGTTTGCGCATCACCCATATCAAGCGAAATATTCTCGACGGCATTTGATTCAAATGCTGTAACACCAAACCCTTTTTCAACAAAGTATGTTTCAATTTTTTTATCTACGCCTGAGACAATCGCAATTCCCACAACAATAAATAAGACTGCCAGTATTTTTTTAAACCATCCTTCTGGATCTGCTGCCCATTTCAATTTTTGCACCAACCGTTGGCCAAAAATCGCAATCAATAGCAATACCGTTGCTAAACCAGCCGCATACGCTGCTAAATTGAGTAACCCGACAAAAAAACTTTGCGGCAACACTGTTGCTAAAATTAATGCATACGTCGGGCTACAGCTTGAAAACACTGGGCCAAGAGAAAATCCAATTAATACTGGACCAAACCATGTTTGTTTTTTTGCTGATTGAAGTAATACTGTATTTGATCTATCTGACAAACGAAGTGCGACAGAAAATTTCTCCCATAACTGCGGAAATAGAGTGATAATGCCAAGTCCAATAACCAGTGACCCGGAGATGATTGACCATGTACGTGGAGGAACATCAATCAATGCTGTGCTAAATTTCAGCAACAATGTAAACAAAACTAATGAAGTTGTTAACGACAGCGTGATAATCACTGGTCGCATCCGATTCGCCTGCGCGAGAGAGCCGCCAACAATGACTGGCAACAGTGGCAACACACATGGACTAAGAATTGTGAGAACGCCACCAAAAAAAGATAAGAGTAAGAGGCTCATAAAAATCGATGCGAAAAATTATTGCACTTTGGACACAATAGACTCTAGCGTGTTCCCGCCAGACCATTTTTTTATCACGTTTCCATCTTTATCAACCTGCACTAAAGTATGTTGATATGTCACGCCATATTTCTTTTTCAACTCTGTTTGTGAGTCATAATCCGTTTTAAAAATTGTCATGCCTTTTGGAATATCCGCAAGATTTGCTTCAATATCTTTATTCAAAGCCGAGCATGTTGGGCACCATGATGCGTGGAAAAATAATATCGCATCACCAGTCGTTGCTGCTTCTGCAATTTTGCTTGCATCATACGCAACATAGCTACCGGCTTTTTCCATCATTACCTCATCATTCTTCACGTCCTCTTTCTCCATAACCTCTTTGTCCTCCATTTGTTCGTCATCTTTCATGGCTGTGTCTACATCTCCTTTATCCATGACTTCAGTCTTCTCCATCGCATCCTTTTCCATGGCTTCATCTTTTTTCATGCTTTCTGCACCTTCCATCATTGAATGATCTGTTTTCATCATTGCATCGTCATTACCTGAGCGACCCATCATTGCATAGGCTCCACCAGCAATGGCAATAACCAAAATAACACCAACACTTATTGAAACTATGGTTTTTGTGTTCATACAAAATAATTAATTGATTCTTTTCAGAGTATAAATCGAATAAAAAAATAGGTCAAGTTAACTTGACATTATTTTTTATACTCTGCGTATAAACGTGCACAATACTTTGAAATAACCATGACACATAACACAATAGCCAGCCACACATCAATTTCATGCCGCATGCTTTGGACAACAATTGCGACCGCTGCCGTTAATACACCTGAGATAAATGCGACTCTCCCTGCAAACAAACTATGCGCTGCTTCACGTTCATCAACAAGTCGCTCTTTCCAAAAGAGAGCGATAAAACAGAGGAGGCTTGCGATAAAAAAACCAAGCACTAACATATGCATCATTGTTGGCATCCATAGTCCAAATGGATTCACCAAAAAAATCAATGCGAGAACAAAGCTGATAAACACTGTGCTATCGAATAGAAAACGAGGGATGTAATTATTCATAAAAAAAGAGATCTTCTACTCGCGCGCCAAGTACACGAGCAATTTTTAAAGCCAAGGTAACTGTCGGTGAGTAGTTGCCTTTTTCAATTGCGATAATCGTTTGTCGTGAGACATGTACCATTTCTGCCAACTGTTGCTGTGACAAATCTGCTGCGCGACGTTTTTCACCAACTGTTGTTTGCAATGCTTCTTGAAATAACTTTGGCATACTGAAATACTATAAAAAAGTGCCACGGGATGTCAAGCTACCTTTACAGGTAGGTGTGCTGTAATCCTATTGCTTGCACAGGTTGTAAAATTCGATGGAACATTGCTATAGTGATATAAATAATTTGAACAATCTGTATTGAATATATGCGATTTGATCGACTACCTCGACCGGCCCAACCACCAACGGAAGACGGCAATGACCATGAAGATGCTGATGCGTTATTAGATCCATGGTTTACTGAAAGTGACGCTTCAGATCCATTATCAGATCCATGGTTTACTACACCTGAAAAACCCCGTGCTCCAGCAACTATCCTAGAACAATTAGGAGAGCGTATTAAAGCGAATCGCACGGTTGCAATAGCATTTACAGCCGCTACCCTAATTGCAACTGCTTGCTCGAGTCGTTTATTTGAAACCCAACCAAACGCGGATGCGACAGACGGTAATCCAGCCATTGGATCATCTGTAAAAAAAGAAGCCACTACTCCTCTTCTATTACCCGATCAAATTGAAATTTCTCAAGAAAAGGACGATCTTGTGATTATGCTTGGAGGAGAACGCTCCATCCGCATCACCGATTGGACACATCGTGGTCAGTGGGACAGAGAACTCACTCCAGAAACTGGCAACCCAACCTTTGCCTGGCATCGAGATGTATTAGAACAACAATACGCCGATTCATTTAATCTGGCAGCTCCTGCAGTCGGTATTGATCCAATTTTTATGGGAGGTGGTGAATACCCAAGCTTTGCAACGAGTTATGGAAATATGGAAATTGGAAATTATGAAGTCGTGACAACAACACTTGTTGATTCATGGCTTACGGCAGCTAACACAGAGCTGCGCAAAGACTTCGATGAAGAATCTGATTTGTCTACTCTCACTGCCGCTGAGTGGATGTATGTGCTGCAAGCACCAACCAAACTACTCAAATACGATAAACGACTGGCTTCTATATTTCCGCAATATGACGCTAATTTTACCAATAGTCACTGGAACAAAAATATTCAAGAATTGATGAGTGATGGGATTGGCGTCTGTCGTGATAATGAGCGACTCATGGTGACTAGCTACATCATTGCAAATCAACTATTTGATTTAGCAGACAATGGACTTCTCTATATGCCGATGGTCAATATTGTGGAAGCAAAACATACTCGTGGGGCATTTTATCTTTCAATCAATCCGGTTGACATGGTCGTGGTTGGCGTTGATACAACATACGGTGAAGGTGATATTCAAAACTCATTCACTGCGACTTCACAAGGAGAGGTCGCGATTTGGCACTCGCAACAATATGATAAAGATCTTAAATTCAGCCCAAGCGCTCAAATCACTGGGTTAAAATTATTCCAGGAGTATAGTGCCGCAACTGACATGGACATCTCCCCTGTCGCACAAGCAATTCTGAAGCGAGAAAAGCGACAAGCTCAAATAAAAGCATATGCAGCAGAAAGAAGCATTGGCAAAAAGACACAGCTCATTGAAGAAATATACAATAACTTGTTTACTGAATTAGCAGAGGATTCTTTATTAGGCGAGTTTCCACTGAACCTCCCATCTCGATTAGTTAAAATGTATGATGATCTTATTTATATAGCAACAGAATGGGACAGCTTAAAAGGAAAAGATCGTGGGCATGAAGCGATCGCAAAATCAGAATTTGCAGACTACTTATCACGCAATGGTCTTGATGCAGAAGCCGTCCGAAAACTCACTCATCAAATTGATCGCTTGCCGGCAAAAGAACGTGAAGCGAGGTTGGAAAAAATTCAAGAAATCTTAGAAGAACACACTACTGCAAAAGCAGCTCAATGATATAATCCATATGAAACAATCCATTAGTCTTTTTTGTGGCGGTACATCTGGCGAACATGACGTCTCAATCAACAGCGCGAAAAATGTTCTCGCGGTGATTGATCGTGATCGCTACAACGTCACACCAGTTATCATTACACGGGATGGGCGTTGGCGCATTCCAAATACAGAATGGGATGGCGCTCTATCTATCTGGCCACTGGCTGATGAGACAACAACTGAATATTCTGCGCTTGAAGGGCTTGTTGCATTACAACAACGCCATTGGATTGATATTGCCTACATCTTGATTCACGGCGGCGAAGGTGAAGACGGCCGCTTGCAAGGCTTTTTTGATCTCGCAGGCATTGCCTACACCGGCTCGTCCCAAAAAGCTGCTGCGATCACAATGGACAAACCGCGCTTTCAAGACGTTTTAACAGCGCACAACATTCGCACACCGCAATCAATGACAATTGCCTGGCCACTTTCCAAAAACGAAACAGTTGCAGCAATCACCACGCGGATTGAAAACAGTTTTGGATT
>JBIIKE010000048.1:0-5577 GCA_044233365.1 Bdellovibrionales bacterium
GGGAGTGTTAGTGCGAGTACGCTTGGTGCTTATCCTATTACGTATACCAGCGAGGTTGATGTCGACGGAAATAGTGGCACCGCAGTTCGCACAGTCAATGTTGTGGACACGACTGCGCCAACGATTACACAGACCAGCGCTGGAAATTTGTCTGTGACGCAAGGGCAAGCATATAATGACCCAGGCGCAACAGCGACAGACGCATGTGATTCAAGTGTCTCAGTTGACACAACCAATCCAGTAGACACAGGAGTTCCAGGCGCATATACAGTAACATATCGCGCAATTGATGATTCTGGAAATATCAGAACAGCAACGCGGACAGTGACGGTGACTGCGGCGATTACACAAGTACCAGAAGTAGAGGTAGGGACTGCTGTTGATCATGGAAAAATCACAAAGCTCACGCAAATCAATAATCAATTGAAGATTACCTACGCAGATGCGACAACCGAAACAATGACGCCGTATGGTTCGTCAGAAAATTTTCGGGCAGCGCTATCAACAAATAAAAGACGAATTGTTGTGACCAACGGAAAAGATATTCGCGTGTTTGTGAACGGCGAGCGAGTAAGCAAAAAAATCATCAGCACAAAAACACTCAGTCGAACGAACTATCGGGTTGCGGTGCGAAAAGTCTATAATGGATATGACTCAGTGTTTATCGCGACAGCGCAGAAAAACATTGCTCGTGCATATGCAATGCGTCTTACTACGGAAAATGCGCTGACGAAACAGCGATCAACTCGTTTTGCAATTACCAATCTCTCCAGCCCAACGCTATCTGTAAATAGTAACAAAAAGCAGGTGACAGTTGCCTATGGAAAATCCGATCAGCGTGTGAAACGTGTTTGGAAACTGAAATCAAACGGTGATTTTTCCCTACTCCAGTAAGCGAGTATTTGTTTGACTTCTGAGGCAAAATATTGTATGTTAAGTCTTGTAAATAACTGCAATTTCCTTTGATTTTGCGCTTGTTTGTGAGCTCTTTTCATGGTTTTTCGGATAGTCGCTCTATACTATAAACCTCGGTTAAGAATAGAGAGGAAAGTCCGGCCACCTCCTCGTAAGAGGAACAAGAACAGTTGCTAACGGCAACCCGACCATAATCGTGCATCAGACAAAAGGGATTCTTCTGTTTGATTCATGACCAAATCGAGGGAAAGTGCCACAGAGACAATACTAGCCTTGCGCAAGCGAGGTGAAAGGTGAAAAGAATGCTTTCAGAGCATTTCATCGTTGGTGACAACGAATGACGGTAAACCCTGTTCGGTGCAATCCAGTAATTGGAGCAAGAGGCGATTGGCGACAATCGTCCCAGAGAGATGGCTATCGTTGCCGCATGCATTCTCACGAAACATGCAGCAATACAAAAGCCGGCTTATAGAATTGCCATGAAGCTCACACACAAGCGCAACAATATACTATGAAAAAAGTTGAATTGATTTTTAGTGTTTTGTTACTGCCGTGTGATTTTTTGTTATTGGTGCTTGCGGGACTTACGGCGTATAGCGTTCGTTTTAACGAAAACATTGGTCAGCTTCCGCCAGCGATTTTTACGATCCCGAAAGAGCAGTATGTCACTTTGGTTATTTTGACTGCATTGGCTTGGATGCTGATTTTTTGGTGGAACGGACTCTATCGGATTGATGGCAATCGGAGAATTGTTGATGAACTTCGAAAAGTGTTTGTGTCCTGTGCAACCGGCGTGCTGGCAATTATTGTATTGTTATTTTTTAATCGTGATTTATTTTCATCACGCTTTATTATTTTATCTGCATTTGGTTTTGCATTGCTCTATATTATGACCGCGCGGGTTGTGATTATTTTTATTGAACGCGCGCTGTTTAAAAAAGGCATTGGCTTAACACAGCTTGCAATTATTGGAAACGGTCATATTACTGATATTGTGACTGGTGAGTTTATTCAGAAGCCAACGCTCGGATACGCGGTTGCTGCACAATACACTGAATTTTCTCGTGACACAGAAGAGGCGTTGCATGTTCTTGTGCAACAGCGTCGTATCGAAGAAATATTGTTGACCGACTCAACGGCAGATTCAACCATGATTGAAAAAATGGTTGATTTTTGTGACGAATATCATCTTGTTTTTAAATACGCCGCATCAATTTCTGAAACACCCGTAGGAACGATTTCAATTTCACCAATTGGTGGGATTCCAATTGTGGAAGTCAAGAAGACACCACTCGAAGGCTGGGGTCGAGTTTTGAAGCGGTTGTTTGACGTTGTTGGTTCGTTTGCATTGATTATTTTGACATCACCAATTATGGCATTGACCGCACTGGCGATTGTAGTTGAATCAGGAATGCCAATTTTTTTCAGTCGAAAAGATGACGGTACAGTAGTGAAGCGTATTGGACAATATGGCAAACCGTTTACGTATTTTAAATTTCGCTCGATGAAACAAAATACTGATTCATTACGGTATGACGAAGCGATGCAAGAAAAAAATGTTCGGAAAGGCACACCAATGGTGAAGATTGTTGATGACCCGCGTGTCACCAAGGTAGGGCAATGGATTCGTCGATTTAGTCTTGATGAACTGCCAGAATTTTTCTTGGTGCTCAAAGGTGATATGTCATTGGTTGGTCCGCGACCGCATTTGCCTGAAGAAGTTGCACAATATCAAAAGCATCATAAACGTGTGTTGCACATGAAGCCAGGTATCACAGGGCTTGCGCAAGTGACAGGCCGCTCGGATCTCGACTTTGAAGATGAGGTACGTTTGGATACGTATTATATGGAGCACTGGGCATTGTGGTTGGATATTGTTATTGTACTCAAAACTCCGCTCGCAATGATTAAAAAACGCAACACATTATAATATGAAAATCGCATTAGTTCATGACCATTTAGCCCAAGATGGCGGAGCCGAAAATGTCTTGCGGGCTTTTTGTCAAATTTGGCCAGACGCGCCAATTTATGTTGTTG
This sequence comes from Bdellovibrionales bacterium, assembly GCA_044233365.1. Lineage (GTDB taxonomy): Bacteria > Patescibacteriota > Patescibacteriia > UBA9570 > XYC2-FULL-38-9 > CALKUP01. The sequence goes on from JBIIKE010000048.1 coordinate 2,953, forward strand.
TACATGATCCAAAAAACGCTCATCCATTTTTTCTAACAAAAGATGTGCGGACATCATTTATTCAACGCATGCCGTGGGGACTGAAAAAATATCAATGGTATTTTCCACTGATGCCGACAGCAGTAGAAAGTTATGATCTATCTGAGTTTGATGTTGTACTCTCAACGACGTCGTCATTTGCAAAAGGTGTCATCACTCGTCCAGAAACGTTGCATATTTCGTATTGTCATACACCAACTCGTTTTTTGTGGAGTGATACACATTCGTATGTGCGTGAAGTGACAAATAATCCTATTTTTAAAAAATTAATCCCGGTATTTTTGACACGCGTTCGAATGTGGGACCGCCTGGCAGCCGAACGGGTTGATCAATATATTACGAATTCCAAAGCCGTTCAAAAACGATTACAAAAATACTATCATCGAGATTCAACGGTGATTTATCCACCGGTTGATGTGACAGAATTCACACCGGTCGCAAAAGAAGAGGTGGGGGATTATTATCTCGCTGGTGGTCGACTCGTTGCATACAAGCGATTTGATTTGATTGTTGAAGCTTTTTTGAAAATCGGGAAGCCATTGAAAATTTTTGGCTCTGGTCCGGAAATGTCGAATCTAAAACGCCTCGCTGCGAGTAATCCAAAAATCGAACTCCTTGGTCGTGTGCCTGATGAGCAGCGCCGTGAATTATTTAGCAAAGCACTTGCCTTCATTAACCCACAAGAAGAAGATTTTGGGATCACAATGATTGAGTCGCTCGCAGCTGGTCGTCCTGTGATTGGCCTCAATAAAGCTGGTGCAAAAGAGATTGTGACACCTGGTGTGCATGGTGAATTGATGGAATTCCAAAGTTGGGAGGATCTTGCAAATACGGTAATGAATTTCGATCCGATGCAGTATGATCCACAAATTATTCGCGAACGTGCGTTGACTTTTCAGCTGTCTCGGTTTACAACTGAAATAGAAAACGCCGTGCAAAATGCTTACAATCAATTTCAAAAAGAATTAGATTCATAATTATGACCCAAAAAACCCATCTTCAAATTCTCCAGCACGCGCAGTGGTTTATTTTATTGTTTACGATCTTGGTTGGCATCGCAGCTTTTGCCTGGTCAGTTGTCCAACCGACAAAATATAATGCGATTGTTGCATTTGATGTTGCAGTGTCAAATCGTGGTGCTGCTGATAAAGAATATCAATATGGTGCGTATTATGATTTGAAAGGTGCTGAAGTCTTCACGCAACATTTGATGAGCTGGTTTTTGTCACCATCATTTGTTGAGGATGTCTACAAAACGGCAGATATGGGTTATGAAATTAAATCCGTGAATTCGTTTACTGGTCGTTTTCAAACCAAGCAGTATTCTGCGCAGCAATTTGTTGTCTTGTTTTATGATTATAATAAAGAAACAGCAGAGAAGCTTGCTGGAGCTGTCGCAAAAACAGTTGAAGAGAAATCTGTATCACAAATTCAGACGGATCAACAAACCCAATTTATTGTGAAAGCACAGAGTCCGGTCGTTGTTGCGGGAGAATTAAATCAGTGGATTGCATTAGTGGTTGGATTGATCGCAGGCCTCGCCTTGAGTGTTATCTTGGTCTACATTCGTGAATATTTGCAGAACGGGAAGAGCGCATGAATCTTGGGATTGATTGTCGCGCGTTGCAGGAGGAGTTTCCATCAGGTGTTTCACAATATACACGCGGCTTAGTGAATGCATTAATTGCCCATCCAAAAACCGCTGATTGGACAGTCACGTTATTTTTTAATAGTTCGCGTTTTGCTCAGCCAGATGCACGTAAGCGGATGACAGATTTGATTGATGTTCGCTCGCGTGGAACTGGTCCAACAGTTATTTGGAAATTTGGGCAGACGCCGAATAAATTGTTTACACTGCTAACATTTTTTGGTTGGCCGCGCGTCAGACAGTTGTTTGGTGCGGTTGATGTTGTCTTGGTGCCAAATTTACAATTTTTCTCTATGCCTCATACGTCGGCTGGTGACGCTGCAGTGCCAGTGATTCAACTGCTTCACGATTGTTCGTTTGTGCGCATGAGTGATGAACAATCATTCAAGTCATTGTTGCGTCATTGGTTTTTGCGTCCGCGCAAGCAACTGCAGCAGGCGACAGAGGTTGTGGCGGTTTCAAAAGCAACGGGTGCGGATGCGCAGCAGTTGTTTGGTGTTGAGCGAGTAAAGCTCAGTGTAACCTATCCGGGTATTCCAGAACGACAAGTGCAAATTGGAAATGATGCTGTTTTAGAAACCGCTGGCATTGACCCGGGTCATGCGGTGATTTTGGCAGTTGGAACCGTTGAGCCACGGAAAAATATTGACGCACTACTTGTTGCCTTTCAAAAATTGCGTCAACAGCAACCTGGCTTGCAATTAGTGATTGTTGGAAAAGCTGGTCATCGCTCTGAAGATCTGATCAACAACACTGCGCTGATGCAGCAGGTGATTGTGCTCGATTTTTGTTCAGATGAATTATTGGATGCATTGTATCAAAAAGCGACACTCAGCATTTATCCATCATTGTTTGAAGGTTTTGGTTTTCCGCCGCTTGAAGCCCAGCGCTATGGGGTTCCAGTGATTACTGGTTTTCATTCGTCATTGCAAGAAGTG
>JBIIKE010000050.1:0-5397 GCA_044233365.1 Bdellovibrionales bacterium
GATTATTTTCAGAAGATACTTGTTGCGACGATTGTGACATGGAAGAATTTTGTGACGATGAAAATTGTGAAGAATGCATTATTATTTGCGACGAATGTGGTGAAGAAGATTGTGAGTTGCATGGTGGCGTTATGATGATGGATGAAGATTGTGAATGCGATTGCGAGGGTGATTGTGAATGTGATGATGATTGTGTATGTGACAAAGAAGATGGCGACGAATGTTGTGGCAAAGGTTGTTGCAAAGATGATGCAACAAGCAAAAAGGATGTGGAGTAAAAAGGAATATTTTGGCCTAACAACTGCGGCGTGGATTTTTGTCGCAGTTGTTGTTTTGTTGCAAATTATTTTGCGTGTGTGGTTTTTGCAGGATCATATTTTTTTCCACGCTGAACAAGTTCGTGATTTTTTTGTGGTCTGGAATGCGTGGCAGAATCATGAATGGATCACGCTTGGTCCAATTCAGGCTGATACCAATGGTGTGCATTTGGGGCCGGGATATTATTATTTGTTGTTGGTGTTTGCATTGCCCTTTAGCTTTGCACCGATCGCGGGCCCAGTGATGGCCAGTGTGTTGTTTGTCGCAGCTTGGGCAGTAGTGTTTTGGTTTTTGGCGACCCGTTACAATCTGACGCTGGCAGTGATCTTTGGTTTACTACTCGTGCTGTCGGAAAATTATTTTTTGTATAGCTCCTATGCACTCAACATGAATGTCGTGTTTTTGTTTGAAGCGCTGCTGATTATTGGCTTGATGGAATATGTTCGTGTGCGCAGTCATCTGTGGCTTGCGGCTGCCGGAATGGGTTTTGTGATCTTGTTACATTTGCATTTGTCTGCCTATGTGCTGTTGCCGATTATTATGTTGTGGTTTGTGTATCATCGGAAAGTGGTGTTCGCGGACAAGCAGATTTGGAAACCACTGACAGTTATTTTTGGATTTTTGATCGTATCGTATCTCCCGTTGATTATTTCTGAATTCCACACCAACTTTCAAGAAACACGCACATTGTTCAATTTTGTTTTCGTGCAACAGGAATTGTCGAACCCGGTCTACAATGCAGCGGCTCGTGCTCAGGAGCGGGGGGTAAGTTTTTATCCGTTCATTTGGTTGCAGACATTTGGGGTCTGGATCTATGCTAGTACATTTTCGCATTATTATTATCAATTGTTCACTGCGCTTCCATACATAAAGGAAGTAATTGCGCTTGTTGGTGTGGTGTGTGTTCTTGCGGTTACGGTATGGGGAGTATTGCGACGTGAGCTTGTGTGGAAGGTATTGCGGCAGTGGGAAGCAATGAGTTATGGTGCGTTTTCCTTCATCTCCGTTTTTGTGTTTTTACTGATCACGGCTGCAGCGAAAGTCCATTCGACGAGTGTGCGGCATTACATCATGATTTTTTTCGTGCCGCTATTGATTCTCGCAATTATTGCAACCAAATTTTGGCTCAGCAAAAAAATCTGGCAGCGTGGACTCGTTGTGGCGGCGTTCATTGGCTTTGCAGTGCTCAATATGTGGAATGCATCTGTTGATATGCGGATTCAGCAGCAGTTTCCAATCAATGAGCCATATGAAGGTTTTTCTTCAAATTATAATGAACAGCGATCTGTTGCTCAAAAAATTGAAGATGCATTGCAAGTGGAGATTGCTGCAAACCCAAGTTGGGTCTATGAAGTGCGTGGTCCAAAGGAGCGAAAGGGCTTGCGTGATGTGATGAGCTATTTGCTCACTCAAACAGACAAAAAAAATGTGCCAGTCAATCGTAGTTGTGGTAAGCGATGTAAAAAAGAGCAGGCAAATCGTGTCATTATCGTTGACTATGGCCATCAAGTAGTGACTGGGCCTGAATTGCTTTTGCAAGACGGGAAGTATGCCGTCTACCTTTTACATCAAGGAAAAGTAAAGGCTTTTGAAAAACAGCTACAGCAGTGATTTTGGACTTTTTTCGGCAGCATGCTAGTGTGAATATATGGCAACACCGGTTGAAGAAATCAAAGAAAAATTGAACATCGCCGACTTGGTCGGTGAATATGTTCGGCTGCAACAACGTGGGACAAACTATAAAGGATTGTGCCCATTTCATAATGAAAAATCGCCAAGTTTTACGGTGTCAGAAGAAAAGCAGTTTTATCATTGTTTCGGTTGCGGCAAAGGTGGTGATGTTTTTCAGTTTATCCAAGATATTGAAGGCGTTGAATTTGTCGAAGCGCTCCGGATGCTAGCAAAAAAAACTGGCGTGCAGTTGCGAGCTGTCAACAAACAAGAAGAAAATGTGCGAACACGGTTGCAAGATATTGTTGAACACGCGACTGTTTTTTTTCAACAGCAATTGAATACGCCAGCGGCCGCGCACGCTCGAGCCTACACAGAAAAACGTGGTTTGACTCAAGAGGCAATTCAAACTTTTCGGATTGGTTATGCGCCAGAGTCGTGGGATCTGCTCGTAAAATTTTTGAAGTCAAAAAATTTCACTGATGCGGAATTGCAACAAAGTGGGATGGTTGTGCTTGGAAAAAACGGCAGTCTCTACGACCGTTTTCGGGATCGCTTGATGTTTCCAATTGAACACACCCAAGGCGCAGTCATCGGATTCACTGGACGCATTTTGAAAGACGATGCCAAAGAAGCGAAATATGTGAACACGCCAGAAACGCCGCTTTATCACAAAGGTAGTGTGCTGTATGGATTGTCAAAATCAAAAACCTTTATCCAAAAAGTTGGCGCGGTTGTGTTGATGGAAGGGCAGATGGATGTTGTGAGCAGCTTTCAGCATCAAATTCGGAATGTCGTCGCCAGTTCTGGAACAGCGCTGACCGCTGACCAAGTAAAATTATTAAAACGCTATACACAAAATGTTATCCTCGCATTTGATGGTGATGCGGCTGGAGTGAAAGCAGCGTGGAAAGGTATGCAGATTGCAGTCCAAGAGGGGATGAATATTAAAGTCATGGCATTGCCGGAAGGGGAGGACCCAGCGGACATCGTGAAGCGTGATCCAGATGTGTTGCGTGAGCTCGGGAAAACCGCGCGACCATTTATGGATTATGCATTTGACCAGGTATTGAGCAAGCTCGACCTCACACTCGCGCATAATAAAAAAACCGCCGCTCAAGAATTGCTCCCGATGATCGCGCTCTTCCCAGATCAGATTGAGCAGACTCACTACATTCACCAGTTGTCGAACACACTCGGTGTTGAGGACGCTGTGCTCGCTGAAAAAATTCGGACGTTCCGTGCTAGCCAACAAATGAGCACTGCGCGTGCTGTGAATAATCGACCCGGACAAGGATCAGCTGCCACGGCTTCTTCTACTGATGAAACAGCAACCGCTGACCATCCGCAAGATCCAGAAACGCCGTATCAAGGCCGTATTGACCAGCTCCTCGCGTTGATGATCAAATACCCCGCTGTGGTCACGCCCCGTGCAATTGAATACTTTCCAGCAGAATTACGCCTCGGGTCCCTCGAGTCACAGCAGCTTTACAAATCTCTTTTGAATCAGTATACTCAGCAGAGTACAAACGAGCTTCAACAGCCTTCTGATTTATCCAATCACACTGCCGATTCGTACCGTGCACGCATTGAAATGCTCGCACAAGAATGGTACGCGCGTCTTGATGACCGGCAACTGGAGAAGGAACTTATGACGCTCCTTGTCTCACTCAAGCGACACGCCATTCAATCGCGACTTCGAAGTCTGCGACAAGAATTAGTGAATGCTGAACGTGAACAACAGGCAGAGCTCATTACTCGTTACACAACGGAGTTGTCACAACTCACTGTGATGCTCCATCAACTTTCATAAACTATGGCAGCAAAACGTCCAGTGTCCAAAGCAAAAGGATCTCCAAAGAAAAAATTGAAAACAACAAAATCTGTGAAAAAATCCCCACCGAAGAAGAAAGCTCCGGCACGTGCTTCTGCGCGAAAAAAAGTGGTTACAAAAAAGAAGCCAGCGAAAAAAGTGGTCAAGAAATCTGCCTTGCGTAAAACAATTGTTAGTCGTGGAAAAAAAGCTTCGGTGAAACCAGTTGCAAAAAAATCAGTCGCGAGCGCTCCCCGTGAACGCTACGTTAAGCAACCATTTCCAGAAGCGCAAGCGAAACAATTATTATTGAAAGGTCGCCAACGAAACTTCATCACTGAAAATGAAATTTTTGTATTTTTCCCCCACCTTGAAGATTATGTTGCTGATTTTGAAGAGTGGCTAAAAACAATTGAAGACAATGGGCTGGAAATTGTTGGGCCAGATGGCACGCCGATTATGGGCGCATCGCAGGCTTCCGTTGCAGTGACACGAACAACCGATACAACAACAGCTTCAACAGGCGCACCGGCTCCACAAGCGCAGTCAACTGGAATTTTAGATCGTGTGATGCAAAAACAGCACAAAAAACCCTTGTTTGACTTGGGAGATATTGCTGGTGATTCCATTCAGATGTATTTGCGTGAAATTGGAAAAGTTCCACTGCTCAGTTCAGAAGAAGAAGTACGGCTTGCAAAGCTGAAAGAAATGAATGACCTTGAAGCGAAGAGTAAATTGATTGAAGCCAATTTACGTTTAGTAGTGTCCATCGCGAAAAAGTTTACTGGTCGATCTCTGTCATTGCTTGATCTCATTCAAGAAGGCAATGTTGGTTTATTTCGGGCCGTTGAAAAATTTGATTACCGCAAAGGCTATAAATTTTCGACCTACGCAACCTGGTGGATTCGACAGGCGATTACACGTTCACTTGCTGACCAATCGCGGACGATTCGTATTCCTGTTCACATGGTTGAAACCATTAACAAGTTTCAGCAAATTGAACGGCGCTTGATTCAAGTGCTTGGTCGTGAACCATTGCCAGAAGAAATTGCCGCTGAAATGGATTTACCACTCAATAAAGTGATTCATATTTTGAAAATTTCACAAGATACAGTTTCACTTGAAACATCCGTTGGTGATGACGACTCTGAAGATTCAACATTGGGTGATTTTATTGAAGATACGAAAACAGTTGGACCGTCGCAAGTTGCTGCGCTTGAATTATTGAAAGATCATGTTCGTGAAGCCTTGAATGAGCTGTCGCCGCGTGAACAAAAAATTCTTGAAATGCGTTTTGGCTTGTTGGATGGAGTGTCGCATACGCTCGAAGAAGTAGGGCAGGAGTTTGGTGTGACGCGTGAACGTATTCGTCAGATTGAAGCCAAAGCCTTGCATACCATCAAAAACCACGAGGCAATGAATAAATTGAAGGATTATTAGACCGCGATCGATTATTGACGAGCCTCAGAAAATGCAGTATTCTACTGAGGCTCATATTGGAGAGTAGCTCAGTGGTAGAGCAGTACGCTGTTAACGTATTGGTCGTGGGTTCGAGCCCCACCTCTCCAGCATAAAAGACAATGGCCCTTTAAGGG
>JBIIKE010000051.1:0-5318 GCA_044233365.1 Bdellovibrionales bacterium
CACGATTCCAAAAATAATCCCTATATTATACAGCAACGGCGCAAGTGCATAAATGAAGAATTGTTTTTTTGCATGCAGTAATCCCGCTAAAATATTACTGATGGCAAAAAAAATCACCGCAATCAACATCGGTTGCATAAACATAACAATCATTGTTTGATCCGCAGCACTATCTTTCCACGCTAGCAAATAAACAATCTCAGGTGCGAAGAAAAAACAGATCAATGCAAAAACAGAGAGTGTAAGGAGCAATACATTCAGTACCGTACTCGCAATTCGATTGACCTCTTGATCACCCTTCTTTTGAGCGGCTGCAATAATCACTGGGACAAAGGACGCAGACAACACACCGAGTACCAAAATATTAAACAAAAAATCTGGCAACTTAAAGGCGTGAAAATAAGAATCCAAGACTGGCCCAACATTGAAGTGCGACGTCAACAATCGATCACGCAGTAATCCCAGTACACGACTCAACAACGACGCAACACCCAAAATCATTGCCCCACCGGCCACGGTCGTTTGCAATTGCTTGGTCCAACGTCGAATCAGTAATTTCATATTATTGTTTCTTCGTCAGCAGAACACCGCGCGTGATGTCATCCGATAACAGCACCGTCAACGCATGCGTCGCATCTTGCGCGCCATCTTCCAAATCCGGATACCACGCCGACGCTTCCATTGACTCTGGTAATTTCACACTACTCACCACATATGGATCCCGCATGCCAGGCTGTTTTTGAATCAACAACTCATAACGATCAGTCGGATTAAACCACTTACCCATCGTGATCTTGAATGGTAACTGATATTTGATCGTCACCGTTGTACTTTCCCCGACATCAGTAATCATCCAACCACCGATCACGGATTTTCCATATTCAGTATTCGTCGACACGTTCAATTGATCGTTGAATAGCGACTCACCAGAAATACGCTTCAAATCTTCATCTGGCTCCGCATCTTCATCTGGTGTAAAAAATGCCTTCGCTGGAGGATTTTCAAATCCTGACACTTCGAGCAGCTCGCTATTTTCCGGAATATAAACTCGGGTGTAGCTATTATTTTTAACATTTTCAAGTGGGTTATCAGAATCCCCTTTGTGCACGCGAGTGATTTTCACTGTATCAGTGATGGTGCCGTCGGCTGCAATTTCTGCAGAGTGATTAATTGTCTCCTCAATTACCTGATCAGTTTTGCCACCAGCAACATTCGCGTGATTCACATATAAATAATCTTGCACTTCACCATCTTCTGCTGATTTTGCTGCAGCTATTTCACTGGTCCAGCCTTGGGTTGAAAAAATCGATTGGATATCTGCATCATTGACAGTAAGCAAAACATCTTTTTCATTGAGTGATTCGCCAAGAATCGTCAGCATCTGTGCAGCCCCTTTTGGATCTTGCGCTGATTCAATCATCCGGTTCATAATCACCGGCGTCAAATTACTGATCAAGGTTTTTGGTTTTGCGCCTTCTAATAAATCTTCGTCATCACGCGATTGCAATACTGAATAAATATTGTCAGCGTTGACGGTCACCGCTACACCTTCATCATCCACCGTCACCTCACCAATGACACCCATCACTTTTTCCAGCACATCAGGCGTAATGGCAATCACGCCATCAACCGTTGCCCCATTACTCCGTTCATAAAACCACTGAACTTTTTTTGCGCTGTCGGGAAACGATGGAAACCAATTGGCATCTTGCAAATTCCACGATGCGTTCACGAGGTGCAACGGTTTTGGTGAAATGACCGACTCATCGAGTTGACCAGCAATATCATACACCCCGCCCCCTGGGGCATCGAAGGCTTGAATAAAACCATCACGGACTGTCACAATCGCGAGACTCCCGATAAATCCACCAGTCGGTCGCAGTTCGCGATTATTTTGAAATAAAATAATGTAACGCCGGTCACCCTGAGCGCCCAGTAAATTTAACACCCCATCAGTCACTGTCATGCCCTGACGAAATGCGTCATCAAAAATAGGCAAAACAGTTTTGACTTGCGTGAGTTGCGCGCGCTTGTCTTCTGGAATATCACTCACATCTATTCCATCGATAATTTTTCGAGCAGCGTGAATATCTTCAGCGGTATCTCCAAGATTTTTTGCTGACGTTGCAATGGTGCGCAAGAGCTCATCCGGTGAATTTTCTTGGGTCGCTTGAATCGTTGCAGCTTCCTCAGATAACCGAACCCCGCTTGCCGCGAGCAAACTACCAGCATCAATCAACTGTCCAGCAGCATACGCTTGCTGACCTTTTCCTGGAATCCACTGCCCGACCCATAATAACAAACCATTCAATCCGTCGAGTTCAGCATCTACTGCATCGAGTGATTGTTTCGCACGCGTAAACTTGTCTGCTGACGTTTCAAAATTCAACGACTGAATACTTTTTCCAGCCGCGAGCATGTGCGCAAAGGCCTCTTCTGATTGTTGAGTCAGACGATCTTCTTTTTGTTGTACCTGGGCAAAGGCAGCGGCCACAGTCACCGGCACAATAATCAAACACAAAATCAAGGCAAAATTACGCATAGATTTGAGCGTCTGACGCTGGACATCCGTTAAGGAGGCTACATGATTGCGCAACCCATGACTCAATCGAGTAAAAAAATCTGTCACTGGAGTCAGCAGTTTTTTGAAATAGCCTCTTGCCGACTCTATCACTGGTGTCAACCGACTTTTTCGGAACGTAGTTGATTCAGCTTGCTCAACCGCCCGCTTCTTTCGGTGTGGTTTGATTTTTTGGAATACTGTTCCAACGCTACTCAAACGCTCTTGTAATGATACTCGCTCTTTCTTCACCCGCTGCTCAGTGCGTCGCTCAGCTTTCAATTGCTGTTTCAGCTGCGCAGCTTGCTGTTCACGCGCGATCTCTAACTCAGCCTCATGTTCACGTTGTTGCTCAGCGCGTTTCTGAGATTCTTTTTTTGCTGCAATCGAACGTAAATCAACAACGCGCGAAGACCCATCTCGTGACAATTCCACTGACTCAATCCGTTTTTGGTATGATGCGCGCTTGATCGGAATCCGTTCAACGCGTTTTGGTTTTGGTATTTGTTCCATACTGTTTATAGACCGCAAGTGTCTGCACTGCCATCTTCTCCCAAGAAAAGGATTTCAAACGCTCATAGCCTTTTTTGATCAAATCCTGACGCGTATCTTCGTGGTGCAGCACATCTTCAATCGCAGTCAGTATAGCAGATGGAGAGCCTGGATCAATAGGATAGGCGCTGTCGCCAACAACTTCAGGCAAACATGAACTGGTCGAGCAAATCACTGGTGTACCATATTGCATTGCTTCGAGCGGCGGCAAACCAAAACCTTCATACAAAGAAGGGAAAATATACGTTGTAGCACGGCGATATAACGCACCCAGATCCCGATCTGGAACATAGCCAATACAGTGCACCATATCAGTAACACCCATCTCTTCAGCCAGTGCGGCCACACGTTCATAAAAATAATCTTTTTTTCCAACGAGCACGAAACGCCATGGCACAGCTTCACCATCTTTCAATTGTTTTTTTGCAAGTACGGCCACTGTAATCAGCTGTTCAATATTTTTATGTGGGTAGGCATTACCAACATACAACACATATGGATTACTCATTCCATAGCGATGCACGACGCGCTGATCAACAGCCGCTTGATCTTCCGGGGTTTGCGCATCATCTGGTGCGACAAATGAATATTCATGCGCAGATTCGTATGTCACTGTCACCCGCTCTTTCGGCAATCCAAAATATTCACAAATATCTTTCTTGGAAAATTCTGAAACCGTAATAATGTGCTGCGCTTTTTTTGCCGCGTGCGTTAGCACCCGTTTACCTGCAAACTGTTTAATCCAATACAGCAGCGGTCCGAGCGTCGAGGCGCGCTTGGTTGGAAATTTTAAAATAATCAAATCATGAATCGTCACAATAAATGGCTTGCGATAGAACAGTGGCACATTAAAATGTGGAAAATGCATGAAGTCAACATTCGCTTGCTTGATCACTCGCGGCATTCCGATTTGCTCAGCAAGTGTATACCAGCGATATGGTGCCTCAACAATCTCAACACGCTTTTCTAAACTTGGATCCTTCACAAATTTTTCTTTCCACGCTGTCATTCCTGACCCTTGTAAAAATAACACATAGGAATTCTCCGCATCAGTCGTCAACAAATGATCAATTAACTCTTCGGTGTAGCGCCCCAAGCCTTTGGCAAACTCGCCACTATAAAATCGTGCATCAATTCCAATCTTCATATTTTATAATTGTCTATCAATTGTTGCGCGAATGTCACGCATCATTTCTAAATAAAATGTAATGTTATGCTCAGTTAATAACTGTGCTGCCAATGGTTCGCCGTTTTTAAACAAATGACGGATATACGACCGACTATACGCCGGCTTTCCATCGGCGCGCCGACACGTCCGGCAGGAACACTGCGCATCTAATGCGCTATCATCAACTTCAAACCCTGCATTCGCAATCTGAATTTTCTCATAGCGGACCTCAGATAAATCAGCGGCCACCAATGATTCAGATCCTGCCCGGCGGACAAACGCCTGCCCATGTCGGGCATTCCGGGTTGGCAACACGCAATCGAACATATCAATGCCGCGCTTCACCGCTTCCAAAATTTGCTCAGGCATTCCAACGCCCATTAAATAGCGTGGTTTGTCTACCGGTAAATGTGGCACCGTTGCTTCTAAAACTTCATACATCACTTCTGCCGGCTCGCCCACTGCCAGGCCGCCAACAGCATACCCGTCAGCACCTAATTCAGTCAATTGGCGCGCACTTTGCTCACGCAAATCTGGAAAACTAGAACCCTGCACAATCGCGAAAACAGCATTATTCATTTCCGGAATCTCAGTCCGCATCTGCGCCACTCGCTCAACACACCGCCTTGCCCAACGTGTTGTCAAGGCAACAGAAGTCTCTGCTTGTTCACGCGTGGCTGGGTACCCGGGAAAAGAATCAAACATCATCCAAATATCAGCACCAATCGCCTGTTGCATTTCCATCGATGATTCCGGCGTCATAAAATGTTCGCTACCGTCAATATGTGACTGAAACAACACACCTTCTTCAGAAATTTTACGCAAACCAGACAATGAAAACACCTGATACCCACCCGAATCTGTCAGCATCGCACCATCCCAGCGCATCCATGGATGCAATCCCCCGACGCGCTGCAATAATTTTGCTCCAGGTCGTAATAATAAATGATAGGTATTTGTCAAAACAACCGGTGTTGTTGTGGGATCAATGCGTTGTTCCAATTCCCACAACGCAGCCGGCGACAAAGCCTTGACTGT
>JBIIKE010000053.1:0-5297 GCA_044233365.1 Bdellovibrionales bacterium
AAAACAACCAAGAAACTTCCATATCAATACACAGTTGGTCGTCGAAAAACGGCGACTGCACGTGTTCGGTTTTACACTGACGGGAAGGAAGATAACGGTACAATGATTATCAATGAAAAACCGATCAAAGACTATTTTTCTGTTGCGGAAATTGATGTCATTGACCAGCTGTTGCGTTTGAATACCAATGGATTGGAAGGATACTTTACCGTTAAAGTTGAAGGCAGTGGTAAGCATTCACAAGCCGAAGCGGTTCGACACGGAATTGCTCGCTTGCTGATTCAAGTACACCCAGACTTACGTCCGCTCTTGAAACAAAATGGATTTTTGACTCGTGATGCTCGCCGCAAAGAACGTAAAAAACCAGGTTTGAAACGCGCTCGTAAATCTCCACAGTGGTCTAAACGCTAACTTCTCATGCACTCGACGCACTTCCATAGTGCGTTTTGTGTATTCGTAGTATTATTACTGGTGCATGTCCCATCAAGATAAAATTGCTCGTAATACGACGTATTTAACCATCGCATCAATGCTACAAAAGGGCATTGCATTGGTGTATTTTGCGATTGTGAGTAAGGCATTTGAAGGTTCGTTTGGAAAATATCAATTTGCATTGGCTTTTACATCTGTGGTGATTATTTTCATGGACTTTGGCCTCGGTCAGATTTTGATTCGCGAAGGAGCCAAGCATGAAGAGTTTTTTCAGCAGATTATTGCTCGGATTGTTCGGATGAAGTTGGCGCTAATGGCGTTGTCAGGTGTTATTGGCATTGCTGTTATTGTGGCAGCTGATATTGCATTGCCGCGTATTACTCATGCTGATGTCTGGTTGGTTGCGTTAGGTTCACTGGTGATTCTCGTGGATACGATGACATTTTTGTTATTTTGTATTTTTCGTGTTTTACGACAACTGCAGTGGGAAGCGATGAGTATTTTGCTCTATCAAGCTGCGATTTTTAGTGTCGGCTATATTGGTGTTCAAATTGGCGCGCCCATTTATTTTTTTGTGGCGGCCTTATTGTGTGGTTCAATTGTGCAGTGTGGGTTTTTGTATTTCATGCTGCGTCGTGTCACGCCGTATTATTTATTACGAGAAGGAGAAAAAATGGCTGTTTTACCAGATAGTTTACGATTAATTATTTCAACACGAAATTTGTTATTGATCTCCGCACCATTTGCTATTGCCGGAATTATTGCTCGCATGAACAGTTCATTTGATATTTTTTTATTAAAGACCTTGGTGGACGATGGTGCTGTTGCTATTTATAGTATTGCAACCAAACTTGTCATCGCTCTGACTGTTATTCCTGGTGCCTTTGCAGCTGTGTATTATCCAGTGATTTCAGCCGCGCTTGAAAAAAAGGACAAACATTTGCACAAGCAATTTATGGACGCACTTTCGTATATGTTGATTGTGTCCTTACCGATTATGATCGGGGTTATTTTTATTGGTGATTCATTTATTAAATTCGTTTGGGAAAAAGATTTTTTTCGGCCAGCAATTATTCCACTGCAAATTCTGATTCTTGGATTGCCATTTTTGTTTGTAAACTATCCTTTAGGATATGCTCTCAACGCAGCAAACAAACAACATATTAACACCATGAATATGGGCATTGCGTTGGTGGTGAATATGATTGCGAATGCTATTTTAATACCACTGTATTCATTCAGTGGCGCAGCGATCGCGTCTTTGATTTCAACTGTGTTATTGGTGTTGCTTGGCTTGCCCTGGGTGTCGCGGATTATTCAAATTCAGTGGAAATGGCTTGCGTTGCAAACTATGAAGATTGTTCTATCTGGTTTGTGCATGGCATTTGTCTTATTTTGGATTCAAAAAACGTATCCATTGCCACTTGTTATTATGATTGGTGTGTTCATTTATAGTGCTGGCATTTTGTTTTTACGAGTTGTCACAGTTGCTCAATTATCAGATATTGCTCGAAAAGCTTTGAAACGAGCGGCGTAGTTTTTTATGAAAAAAACCTTGTTGATCACACTTGAATATCCGCCGATGATTGGTGGTGTGGCTCATTATTATAAAAACTTGGTTGAACAATTACCAGCATCACAGATTCGCGTTTTGGATAATCGTGATGGTGCGTTGTTGTCAGCGAGTCGCTGGGTGTGGCCGCGCTGGTTAAAAGCATTGCGCGCCGTTCGTCGAGCGATGAAAGAACAGCAAACCGAGCATCTATTAGTCGGACAGATTTTGCCGCTCGGAACTGTTGCGTTGATTTTGTCCTGGTTTTTTGGCAAGCCATATACCGTCATGACTCATGCAATGGATATTACATTGCCATTTGGCCCACACGGTTCAAAATCGAAGCAGCAGTTGATGCGGTTTATTTTAAAATACGCACACAGTGTCACGACTGTGAGCACCTATACAAAGATGCAGCTGGAGTCATTATTTGATGTTGACCCGCGGAAGATTCGGTTGATTTATCCGTGCCCACATTATAATGGTGTTGGCTATTCTGACGTTGAGCTTGCGGAGATGGCGCGAATTGTTGACGAGCAGTATCAGTTGCGTGACAAAAAAGTGATTTTGACAGTCGGGCGGTTGGTTGAACGCAAAGGCGTGGATTATGTAATTATGGCCATGCAACAAATTCGCAAACAAGTGCCGGACGCAGTATATTGTATTGTTGGAACAGGTGAATACCAGGCAGCGCTTGAAGCCTTGGTGGAAAAATATGAATTGCAAGATGTCGTTGTGTTTGCCGGCGCTGAAAATGATGAGATGGTGCGGAATTGGTATGCACGCTGTGATCTCTTTATCATGCCATCGCGTGAACTCAAAACCCGTGATGTCGAAGGATTTGGCATTGTCTTTGTTGAGGCAGGTAGCTTTGGTAAGCCAGTGATTGGTGGAAAATCTGGAGGTGTGTTAGATGCGGTCATCGATGGTGAGAATGGTTATGTTGTCAGTCCGATGGATCTTGATATGATAGAGCAAGCGGTGATTCGCCTGCTGACTGACGCAGAACAGGCACGGCAATTTGGTGAGGAAGGGAAGCGTCGTGTCAAACAGTATTTTGAATGGCAGATTCAGGCTAAAAAACTAGAAGGTTTATTATGAACCAAAAAATACTACTAATGCTCAACATGTCGTTTGCGTACGATTGGGATCGCGGTATTGTGAATCGAAATTACCATGTCTTGCAACAGGCGATTCGTTCAGGTCGTTGGAGTCAGATTGTTAGTGTCGATTTTTTCCCGTTTACCTGGAAGAAGAAGGTGAAATTTTTGTTGCGTGACAAGCCATGGAAAAAAACCGAGCAGACAATTGCAAATGGTTGGACCTGGTCAATTGAACGCAGTCCGGCGCATGATTCTGTTGTTCGCGTCCGCGCACTCTCTGTTTCACAGTTGCCGAACATACTAGCGACCCTCGGGGTTGATGTTGCAAGTGATGAAGATACGCTGACTGTCTGGTCCTATAATCCATTGGCGACGGAAGTCTACGAGCAATTTCCAAATGCAATGCATGTGTTTGATGCTGTTGATAATTGGCTTGAGCATGGATCGTATGGTAGGCAGCAAGAACAGCTGACGGACGGCTACGAAACGATTCGACAATATGCCACGGTTATTTTCACCGTTTCGCAAGCAATGGTTGATTTTTTTGGGAAGCGTGAACGTGTGGTATATGTTCCAAATGGTGTTGATATTGATTTCTTTTCGGCTGGAACCTGTGGTCATCCAGCGCTTGCCGGTTTAAAAGGTCCAGTAATTGGATATCATGGCAATATTCAATCGCGGATCAACTTTACACTATTACAATACTTAATTGATAAGCATGCGGATTATCAATTTGTACTCGCTGGGTTTGTTTGGAAGGAGGTGGCCAAGCAGATCAAGGCGCTCGAAAAGCGTGCGAACGTCACAGTTATCCGTGAAATTCCATATTATGAATTGCCCAACATTATTGCCTGTTTCGATGTAGCCATTATCCCGCATGTGATTGATCGGTTTACGCAAAGTATGAACCCGTTGAAGCTCTATGAATATTTGGCCGCCGGAAAACCGGTGATTGCGACCGCTGTGGCTGGCGTTGAGCAGTTTGGTGATTTGGTAACTCTCGCTATTTCACCCGAGGACTTTTCAAAAGGCATTGAAGAAGCGATTCAAAATGAAAGTGTTGAAATGATGGAGCGCCGCATGCAAGCGGTTGTGACGCATGCTTGGGAAGATCGCTGGCAGTTAATGGTGGATGTGCTTGATCAAGCACATGAAAATACAACTGCTGTATGACACATTTTTTGAAACGCCATTTTTTTCTCGCATTGTTCAGTAGTTTTTTGGCGATTGAAATGTTGTCATTTGTCGCACACACCTATTCACAATTTCAATTACCATTTTTTCTTTTCCTTTTAATCGCTGCTGCCATTGTTGCTTGGAAAAATCCGGTTGCTGGAATTGGCATTCAGCTGGTTGAATTGATTTTGGGATCGAAAGGGTATTTATTTGTTGTTTCGGTTGCGGGTTTCGCTGTTTCGTTCCGCATTGCACTATTTGTTGTCATTTTTAGTGTAATGCTGGCGCATATGTTGCGCGATCGCGAGATGCGGTTTTTTACAACATTTAGATATTGGAAACATTTTGTTCTTATAGCAACGGTATTGTTGCTTTCTGTTCTTGTTGGATTCATCAATGGCAATTCCAATGCCGCAATGTTTTTTGATGCGAATGGCTATTTGTTTTTGGCGTGGATTTTTCCAGTCACGCAAGCTGTGCGTACGCGCGAAGATTGGGAACAATTATTTCGAGTTGCTGTTTGCGCAACGATTTGGGTGATGCTAAAAACCGTTTTTGTGTTGTTGTGTTTTTCGCAACCAGGAATTCTTGGGTATGGTTTGGTGCCGCTCTATAAATGGATTCGTAATTCCGGGGTCGGGGAGATTACGCCACAAGCTGGCGGCTTTACACGGATTTTTTTGCAAAATCAAATCTATGTTTTATTGTTGAGCATTGGTCTATTACCGTTGCTTGTGACACGCTTTGAAACTTACGGTGGTGTGAAGCAGCTGTTTACGTTCCGTCGTGATTGGTGGAAGGCGAACAAGGCTTTTGTTGTATTATTTTTTCTACTGATTTCTGCTTTGACAGTTGTACTTATTAGTTTCTCACGCAGCTTTTGGTTCGCGGCCGCAGTGGCGATTGTCACGATCAGCCTCGTGTTGCTCGCTGATGTATTTCGCTGGCGACGATTTCGCTCTCTGGTGCTTTCTGCGGTTTTCTATAGCATTTCGCTGGCGCTCGCATATGGACTCATGCTTGGGATTGTGAAC
>JBIIKE010000006.1:0-19889 GCA_044233365.1 Bdellovibrionales bacterium
GCTGTACAGCTATCACAATACCCGAAGCCGAGGATCCAATTTTCCATTGAGGTCGTGATCCGAGAAGAGGTAATTGCACCAGATTCTTTTTGTGCCATGACCAAAAAGAGCATAGGGTTGATTTTATACCGCTTTGAAACGCCAGAAATAATGTCTGAGACATAGCGATTTTTACCATCAACATCAGTGGTCTTATGATTCGCTAAGGCTGATCCTTTTTCCGTTAAGAAGCTTCGCACTTCCTTGCTCGTCATTGAATTTTTGTTTGTCATTTCTGCATCAGAAATGATGTAGTTTTTATCAAATGAAAAAGCGAGGGTTTGTGCTGGTAGAAGAAGGGAAGCAACGCTTAAAAAAAGAGCTGCTGATTTTTTGATATTTTTTACTTTTTTTAGAGTATTCATAGGTCTATACTATACCATATTTTGAGCATAGTGAACAAGTGGATTTGTTTTATTGCGTAATATCATGATATTTGTCATACTCAGCTCATGAATAGAGTACAAAACACCCAAAAACCACGTGTTCGAACACGTTTTGCACCATCACCGACTGGCAGTCTCCATATTGGAGGGGCGAGAACTGCATTGTTTGCGTATTTATGGGCAAAGCATAATAATGGCGATTTTTTATTGCGCGTTGAAGACACTGATAAAGTTCGTGAAGTGCCTGGCAGCGGTGAAGAACAACGCGAAGGTCTGCGTTGGCTTGGTATTCAATGGGATGAGGGGCCTGAGGTTGGGGGAGAATATGGTCCATATAAACAAAGTGAGCGCCTTGATATCTACAAAGAACATGCGCAAATGCTTTTAGATGCCGGGCATGCCTACTACTGTTTTTGTACCCCTGAACGCCTGAATCAAATGCGTCTTGATCAGCAAGCACAAAAACTTCCGCCACGATATGACAGGCACTGTCTTTCATTAAAGGCTGAAGAAATTAGCGAAAAACAAGCAAATAACGAAAAATATGTTGTGCGTCTGAAAATGCCAACGGAAGGCTCTGTTATTGTGCGTGATATGGTTCGTGGTGATCTGACATTTCAATACAAAGACATTGATGATCAAGTATTGATGAAATCTGATGGATACCCAACATACCATCTTGCAAACGTTGTTGATGATCATCTCATGGAAATTACCGATGTTATCCGAGGTGAAGAATGGTTACCGTCAACACCGAAACATATCTATCTCTATGAAGTATTTGGCTGGCAAGCGCCAACCTTTACGCACCTCACAGTCTTTTTAAGTAAAAAAGGAGGTAAGATGAGTAAGCGTGACGGAGAAACCGCATTGCTCGCATTTCGTGCCCTTGGATATTTACCAGAAGCCGTTGTGAATTACAGTGCGCTTCTTGGGTGGAACCCGAAGACAGAAGAAGAGTTTTTTAGCATGGATGACTTAATCGAAAAATTTGATTTATCGATGCTCAACGCGGGTAACCCGATCTTTGAAACTGAAAAACTCGACTGGCTCAACGCACAGTACCTGAAGAAAAAAAGTGTTCAAGAATTTATCGAAGATATCCACACCTTTAAAAGCTACATAGAAGGGGAGAGTTTGGAAAAAATAAACAATTTTATTGAGTATTTTGATAAAATTAGTCTTAAAAAACAAGAGTCTATTTGGAAATCTCTTCAAGAACGAATAAAAAAATTACTCGACGTTACGACAATAAATGAGCTCTTACAGCCCGTTTCTGAGTATGATCCAGCGCTCCTTATCTGGAAAAAATCAGACAAAACAAACACACTCAGTGCCTTGCAAGCAGTATATGCCCAGTTTGAACAATTCAGTGATGACGATTTTGTTGTTGATACGCTGCAACCATCTATTTTAGAATGGATCAAAACAACAGAGTGGGGAAATGGCGATGTTTTATGGCCGACGCGTTATGCACTGACTGGAATTGCACAGTCACCATCACCATTTGAAGTTGCTGAAATCATTGGAAAAACCGAAACCTTAAAAAGACTGAGTTCCGGCATTGCTGCGCTTTCAAAAACTGCTTGAAAGTAGTATAATAGTCTTCATATGAAGACACAAATAAAAATCTTTTTACTGTCTGTTGGTTTTACCGTACCATTGTGTGTATTTGGTGGAGCGGTATATGCTGAACGTTTAGATAATTCTGTTTTTGATAATATTGTCCAAGAAGAGATCAACAAAGATAGCTCAATTGGCGAGTTAAATGCTGGAATTGAAGAGAAGGCGAAGGAGGTTCGTGAATTAGAAGAGCGTTTGAATATCTATAAAGAGAACCTTGAGAAAAAACAGCAAGAACGCTTTGATTTGCAGCAGGAGATTGGTGTTATTGAAAATCGTATTAATGCTGCAAACACAGAAATTGGCAAGAATAAAGTTGAGCTCGATATTTTAGCGCTTGAAGTTGAAGTATTACAGAAACAAATCACTGTTGCGGAAAAAGACATTGAACGGCAAAAAGCAATACTCGCTGATATCATCAAAGATGTATATTTACGAGATCAAAAAAGTCCATTAGAAATTGCGTTTACCAACGGAACGCTGGCTGATTTTTATTCAGAGGCTGAGTATACGCAGCGCTTACAGTCACGTTTGCAAGAAACTGTTGACGGTGTGCAAAAAAATAAAGATGACTTAGAAGCAAAAAAAAATGAAATGGGGGAAAAGAAAGCTGGAGTTGCCCAAGAAACTGCTGAACTGCAAACAAAAACTGAGCAGCTGTCCGGTGAGCAGTTATATAAAGATCAATTATTAGATCAAACCAAAGACTCTGAAGAAGAATTCCAAAAACTCGTTGAACAGGCAAAAGCCGAGAGAGCCTCAATGGAAGGGCAAATTGCAGCTTTACAAGGTAATGCGCAGGCAAAGATTTTGCGGATCCGAGAGGAGATTCAGGCGCGGTTAAAAGACACTGATAAAACGAACGATCAGCTGACCCCTGATGAAGAAGCGATTGTGAGTAGTGCTGCTGGGTTTATTTGGCCGATTCCGTCACGGACAGTCACTTGTGGTTTTCATTGCTCTGGCTACCCGTTCCAAAATTATATTGGCCCCCATTCAGGCCTAGACATTGCAACCCCAATGGGCACAGCTGTTGTGGCTTCCAGGTCTGGTTACATTGCTCGTGTTGTTTTTGATGGCAGCTCCCGCCTCGGTTGGATCATGATCGTTCATGGCGATGGTCTAGCGACAGTGTATATGCACATGAGCGGTGTGGCTGTTACTGCAGATCAATTCGTGAAGCAAGGACAGGTTATTGGTCGTTCTGGTGGCCTTCCAGGCACTCCAGGATCTGGTTTATCGACTGGGGCACATTTGCATTTTGAAGTTCGGTTGAATGGTATTCCGACCAATCCAGCCAATTACTTACCATAAGGTCTACACAAGCACGCTGTTGAGGCGCTTCACGGCCCAGCGGCAAATAGACAGAAGAAGGGGAGAGAATTACATCTCTCTTTTTTTGTCCCTTTATTTATAGGCAGTGCCTCAAAGATGACACAGCAGGTGGTTATGATACGGATGAGCGCGAGCAGCCACAGAGGACTCACAGAACGAACAACAAGGTTCAAACAGGTGTATGCTCACATGTAAAAACTACACACGAGCTCGGCGAACTGTAGCGAGGGAAGTATTCATTTTGTCTATATTCCATAGGAAAAAGGAAATACTATGTGTCGCACAATATACCTTTTACGTCTCTATTTATAGTAGACCCGATCTGCAATCCGCAGATCTATAACCTGAACGCTGTCTACTAATACCTTGCCTTGATTCACAACTGTCTGTAATTGATTGAGCTGCTCGTCAAGGCTTCGTGTTGTGTCAAATTTGAGCTCTATTGTCTTCTCTGAGCCTTTTTTGGTCAATACATGCAGATCAGTTGCCACTTGAACATAATCACAAGGAACTTCTTTATCAACTGTTGCCCACTCAAGCTTTTCTGGAGCTATAGTACCATTCACACTCCCACGTTCCTCTAATTCTTCTTTTTTAATATCTTCTAACGCTTGTAAACTTTCCTCAATTCCTAAGTCGCCTTTTTTAAATTTTTCTTGTACAATACGTTTTTTTTCTTTAAATTTTTCAGAAGCAGAATCTTTGATTTCATCCGCAAAAATTTGTTGTGCTACATATTCTTGTTGCTCACACGTCATGGCTGGAAACACAAATGACTGAACTGTCCAGCCAGCCTCACTGAGTTTTTTTTGCAGTTCTATGACAGAGTCAAGATATTGCGTCCGTGTGATCTGCCAATTAATTCCAAGGCGTGGTCGATTTTTGTCTTCAATAAGTGGTAATTTTGGATCAATTTCCTCCCGTTTTGTCGTTTCTTTTGTAACAAATCCGTCATGATCGATAGTATAAAAACGTTCTGTGCGAGCCTCATCCTTTGTCATCCAGACAATGCTCGGAATTCGTTCTGTAATCATGACATCCACTGTGCGCGGATAGCTTTTTGTTACCGTAATGTTAGCAACGGCAAAATTGTCAGCAAATTTTTTTTCTAGGGCATGTTTAACGCCATTTTCCGTTACTGTGATGAAACGATTGCGTGGAATACCAAGAGTTGTGCGATTCAAAGCATCATGCACCGCCTGTTGAACCTCTGACTGTGGAATAAACTGTGTTTGATTGATTTGCACGCTTGATAGTACAAGGTAGGTGCTACGAAAAGTCATGTAATACAGCCCCCCAATAATGATCAATACAATACCGATAACAGCCCAGCCATCCTTACGCAAAAATTGCTTCAACGCCGTATGTCTATTACTTGATTCATCTACCTTAGATGACTTCCGAAAGACCTGCGGTTGCTGCGGGGGTGCAAATTTTGTACTACGTGATTCAGAGCGCAACAAACGCTGCTGCTCTTTAAGCGCCTTCATGCGAGCAGATTGATTTCGGCGTCCAATAAAACGAATAAAAAAATTCATAGCTACTGGGTAGTATAGCAATTTCGGTGAAAAATCTCTATACTACATCTATATGAATGGCTTTTTTACTGCTCCGGAAACAATTACAGTGTTACTGATTTTGTTATGGCTCAGCGGATTTGCTGCTGGATTTGGAAAAATCCTTTTTTGGACTGCCCTGGTTGGCCGATATGAATATCGTATTGATCGTTTTTTGGATTTTTTAAGTACACGACAAGGCCTCTTTCTATTATTGCATCCGGTTGGCATTGCGGATATTTTAGTTGCTCTCATGTTAATTGTATTATTTCAATCCTATGATGCAACTAGTTCAGTTTGGATCCAATTTGCCGTCTTATCAGTCGTGATCTATACCTGGCACGCTGTTTGGTATTTTTCTTCTCGCACAGCCCCACGTTTACCACAATGGGAATTCAAAACAGTGTTCCTTGTATTTGGCTCTGTCGTGCTATCTATTGCAACCCTGACTCTTCCTCATATATTTATTGATTTTCCCGTTGTTATTAGTATTGCATTTTTTCAAATTCTGATTCCCATCTATGGTTGGATTATTCTTGGTATCTTCGCACCACTCTTGTTGTTTCTTGATCGATCACGCCTAGAAAAAGCCCAGGAGCGGATTATTGCGTATGCGCCGGCTGTTATTATGCTTGCTGGGTCATATGGCAAATCAACCACCAAAGCCTACCTTGAACACATTCTTGGAGGCTCTTTCTTGGTTGTATCGACAAGTGGCCAGGGGTCATCTGATCAAAACATCGCCACGACTGTTTTAGAGCAGCTCAATCCAGAACACCAAATCTTACTTGTAGAATTACAAACCAACGGCCGCGGTGATATTGCACACGCCTGTCTTGTTGCGCCACCTATTATGACTATTATCACAGAGATTGATGAATCACATGATTCACGTTTTTCTACCTATACTTTCAGTGATGCGATTTCCGAGGCGATCACTGCCCTTCCAGCAAATGGCCTGGCTGTATTGAATCGTGATGATGCACAGTCCATGAAACTGGCGAGTTATGCTCAAGGTAGAGCCCGGACAAAATTTTTTTCAGCGCAAGACATTGCTCATGTCTACGCAACAGAAATTTCTGTGCAACGTGATTCAGTTGCTTTTGTGTTACATATTGGAGACGAAAAACGCTCCGTGCGCGCTCCACTATTTGGCAAACAAGTTCTCTATTCAATTCTTGCAGCTACCGCAGCAGCGACACACCTTGGGGTGCCAATTGATACAATCATCAAAAAAATTGAGGAACAGCCAAGGACAGCTCATGGAATGCAGGTATTTTACGGTTTGAATCACGCCTTGGTTATTGATAACACAGGCAGTCAGTCACCAGCTGAACGAGAAGCCGCCTTAGAATATCTGTCTATTTATTCTGATAAGCATCTATTTGTGTTAACAAATGAATCATTGCAACACATAATTGATAACGAGACTGACTCAGAATTAGTCATGGGTACAAAAAAAACACAGGCTGTTATTGCATTTTTACGTCAACAGCTTACGCCAGACCATGTTATTTTGTTACAAGGCAATGTGTCTGAAAAAATCCAACAAGCATTACAACAGAGATAGTCATTCAACCTTATTGAATAACAGTCATTCCAAGTGAATACGGGCGTAATACTGCTGGGATCGAAATAGATCCATCGGCCTGCTGATAATTTTCCATAACAGCAATCGGGAGGCGTGACAGTGCAGCGGCTGTACCATTTAGGGTGTTTACAAGTTTTTTATTGCCATCATCATCAATATACTGAATCTGCAAACGACGAGATTGGTAGTCTGTGCAATTCGAGGCTGAAGTCACTTCACCATAATCATTTTTAAATGGCATCCAGGCCTCAATATCATATTTCCGATATGCACTGGCACCTAAATCCCCGGTACAGATGTCAATGAGTCGATACGGCAGTTCTAATGCCTGCATCATCCCCTCTTCGATTTCTCGAATTTTTTCATGCTCAGCTTCAGCATCTTCAGGTTTACAAAATACAAACAACTCAACTTTAGCAAACTGATGCACGCGATACAGCCCTCGCGATTCCTTCCCGTACGCCCCATCTTCTGTACGGAAACAATGTGAGAGTGCGACGATACGTTTTGGTGTGTCTAACTCCCCTTTTTCAAAGGTGTGTTTTCGATAATAACCAGCTACTGGAATTTCAGCAGTCGCAACAAGACCAAGACCCGTGCCTTCTAATGTATAAATTTGCGTTTCATTGCCGCGTGGATTATAGCCAGTACCTTGTAAAATTTCATGTCGAGCAACGTCTGGGGTGATCATTGGCATAAATCCAGCGTCAATTGCTTGCTTCATGGCAAATTGAATCAGTGCCATTTCAAGGACAGCGAGGCCACCGGTTTTATAATAAAACCCTCGGCCAGCAACGTCAGCGGCCCGTTCAAAATCTAAAATCCCGAGCGCCTCACCTAATTGAACATGATCTTTCGCTTCAAAATCAAATGTGGTCGGTTCTAAAAAACGACTCAGCTCAACATTATCTGACTCCTCAGCTCCACGCGCCACCGCTGGATGTGTGAGATTTGGGATTTGCATCAATATACTTTGAAATTCTACTGTCAGCAGATCAAGCTGCTCTTCTGCTTTTAACAAATCAACTTTTAGGTTTTTCCCCTGTTCAACCAAACTTTGATCACTACCTTTTGATTCTTGCAACTTGTGAGCAATCTGATTCCGTTGCTCGCGCAACCTATCAACGACTTGAATTTGATCACGTCGTTTTTCATCTAGACTTAAAAAGGCCGCGATATCAATCGTAATATTTCGATCAAGACAATTTTGCTGAACTTCTTCTGGGTTATTTCGAATGTATTCAATCGCAAGCATAAATATTATGTAGTTTGTGGCATGTCACGCATCGCTGTAATTGTCAGCTCTAGCACATCATCAATGGTCGTCTCTGGTAGCCAGTCTGGAATTGATTGAATCCAGGTGCGTTCAACGCCGCGTGCAAATGATTTATCTTTTAATTTTTTCTTCACACTTTTCACTTCTACGTTTTGAATAGCTTTATCTGGCCTGACAGCAACGCAAGCTGAAATTAATCCAGTAATTTGCTCACAGGAGCGTAAAGCTTTTGCTAGCAAGGTTTGTGGATCTCCAGCGCCATTATGTGGATTATGCAAACGCACGGCATCGACAATCAACGGGTGTAAGCTCTTTTCTTCAAGCCAACCAGCACCAATAATCGCATGCTCTGCCAAAACACTTTCTGGCGAGCACGATTCATAATCAATATCATGCAACACTCCAGCTACAAACCAGGCATCTGGATTTTGTGCTCCAAATCGTTGTGCTAAAGCCTTCATCTGATATCCAACTGCTACATTATGATAACGCAACGCATCGCTCTGAATTTTTTCTTGCATCCAAGAAGTAGCCTCATCAGTGGTCATGCCTACTTCAAGTGCAGCGAGACTCTCATCGGCAATGGATTCAACTTTTGTTTCTGTCTTTACCTCAAAAACCTCAGTATCAAGGTCTTGTTTCGGACGATACAATGGAAATAACACCGCATCACGAATTGACATGTCCATTAAAAATGAAAATAAACGTTCAGAAAAACCAAAACCGAAGGTCGGTGGCATGCCATATTCTAAAGCCTCAACAAATTCTTCATCATGCATCTGCGCTTCGCCATCACCTTCTGCACGTAACTTCGCTTGCTCTTCAAATCGACCGCGTTGATCAGCTGGATCATTTAATTCTGAGTAGCCGTTCCCCACTTCACTTCCAGCAATAATAACCTGGAATCGCTCAACAACCTCAGGATTATCCGAATGTCGTTTTGCGAGTGGTGATACAACCACAGGATGGTTAATTAACAATGCTGGACCAGCAATAGTTTTACGACACTGTTTCCATAATACATCAATCATCCGTGCGCGATTTACTTGCCCGTCAAGCTCCAAATTATTTTCAATGCAGACGGTGCGCAATTCATCGTCAGTTGCAGTGAGTACATTCACTCCAAACCGGCCTTCAACAACGGTTGTGTAATCAATCATTTCCCAGGGTTTTTCAAAATCAATATCAAACCCACGGATGCGCATTTGTAACGTTCCGAGCGATTCTTTTATAATATGCTTATACATTCGCTGCACAAACTCCATCCCTTTCGTGTAATCCGCATAGGCCCAATAACACTCCATTTGTGAATAATCTTGCAAATGCTCTGGGCTCATGCCTTCATTCCGAAACTGCCGACCAATTTCAAATGTTTTTTCAAAACCGGCGACCATTAAGCGTTTTTGCCAAAGTTCACCCATGGAAATCCGCAAAAAAACATCAATGTCAAGAGCATTATGGTGCGTCACAAATGGCTCAGCATCAGCCCCACCAGTCGTATTTTCAAGGACAGGTGTTTCGACTTCTAGAAAACCTTCGTTCATTAAAAACGAACGAGTGGCCTGCCAAAAACGGGCCTTCTTCACAAATACATCACGCAATTCTGGTCGCAATAATAAATCAAGATAGCGGCGGCGTAACCGAGTTTCATCGTCTTGAATACCATGCCATTTATCTGGCAGTGGAGACAACGCCTTGCTCAGTAAATGTGCACTAGCAATAATCAATGATGGCTCACCCTTTTTTGTTAGGAACGCTGAACCAACCACTTCAATAATGTCACCAACACCGATTGTGTCTTGCGCCCACTGAAATAATTCTGAAGGACAATGATCGGCGCTCAAGACAATTTGCATGTCACCACTTGCATCATGCAAACGAAAAAAGATGACCTTACCATGCTCTCGTTTCAACATGACTCGACCAGCCACAATTCGCGATTCTTGGCTAGTGTGCAATAGATTAAAGTCGGCAAGAAATTCTGCAACTACGGTGTTTCGATTACTCTCCGCTGGGTAGGGATTTACTC
The DNA here is from genome assembly GCA_044233365.1 of Bdellovibrionales bacterium. Classification (GTDB taxonomy): domain Bacteria; phylum Patescibacteriota; class Patescibacteriia; order UBA9570; family XYC2-FULL-38-9; genus CALKUP01. Next base: position 9,836 of record JBIIKE010000006.1, read on the forward strand.
CTGCTGCACGCAGCGCAATGACGATATCTTGTCGAACTTCAAATTCAGTTTTATGTTCATTCATAGGCCTAACGAAAAAGAGGTCTGCACGTAGTATAGCAGCCTCTCCTTCTTGGTTCAAGCTATTATTACGCGGCTTTTTCGACGGTGTATTTCATCTCTCCGCCAGGAGTTTTGACGATAACGGAATCACCGACACTCTTTCCAAGCAAGGCTTCACCGAGTGGTGACTCATTGGAGATCTTTTTTTCCGCTGGACTGGCTTCAGATGATCCAACAATCGTAATAGTGAGTGTGCCAGATTCTTTCGAGGTAATTGTTACAGTCGATCCAATTTGGATTGTTGAACTATTTTTTGTGTGCTTGATCAATTCCGCGTTGCGCAACGTTTGCTCCAATTCCAAAATGCGAGTTTCAACAAACCCTTGCTCGTCTTTGGCTTCATGATATTCCGCATTTTCAGACAAATCACCTAATTCTTTTGCATCAGAGATCCGCTGCGCAATCTCTTTGCGTTTGGTACTTTTTAAGTCATCTAACTCAGCGTTGATTCTTTCAAGGCCTTCGGCTGTCAAATAATTTTTCTTTTCTTCCATAAAAATAGGGTTTCAAATGATGATTTTTCACGGGTGTTCAACCGATTATACGCGAGTGCTAGACGCTTGTCAACTAGCTTATTCCTGAGTCAGGTTGGCGAAATTTTGAGGATTCTTAAAGTACTCCGCGAGGACTTCTCTACCAACTGGAACCGCTGTGTCGTTTGATCCACCGCCTTCTTCAATTAAAATAGAGATGGCAATAGTTGGATTATCATATGGTGCAAACGCTGCAAGCCAGGCATGGGTTTTGTCCCCCTTTCCAAACTGCGCTGTTCCGGTTTTAGCAGCTGTAGCAACCGGCACCGCAGTGTTCAATGATCGAGCTGAACCATTTGTGACTGTTTGTCGCATCCCCTCACGCACTAATTGAATGGATTCTGGACTCACAACCTGCTCATTCTCTAGTATAGGTTCAACCAATTTTTTTTCACCGGAAATTGAATCGAGTGTTGCATGCACCATGTGTGGTGTATACTGCTTACCACCATTAGCTACAATTGCTGTGTATTGCGCGACTTGCAGTGGCGTCACTAACAGATCACCTTGTCCAATTGCAAGATGATACGTATCCCCGATATACCACGGTTCATTTTTCTTTTCTTCTTTCCAAGCTTTTGACGGCAAAAATCCATCAGCTTCACCTGGCACATCAATTCCGGTTTGCCTCGCAAGACCAAATTTGCGTGCATATGCCACAATTCTCTCAACACCTAGTCCGGTGTTCGTTTCATTGTCACCACCACCTGCCAGATAAAAAAATGTATTGACAGAATCGGCTAATGCTTTCCGCACGTCAGTCACACCATGCCCACCCGCCTTCCAATCTGGGAAAAAATATTTGTCGATTTTGAGTCCACCAGTACTACTGACAGCTGTGCTGCTGCTGACAACATTTTCTTCGAGTGCTGCTGCTGCCACAACTAATTTAAACGTCGATCCAGATGGATACTCCCCTGATACTGGTCGGTGAAATAAGGGCTTGCGTGGATCTTCAAGTAATTTTTTATACTCATCTGCTGGAATCCCGCCGGAAAAGACATTGTTGTCAAAAGATGGATATGACACTAATGCAAGCACTTCTCCATTCTGAGGATTAATGGCAACCGCACTAGCCCCTGGAATACCTCGTTCATCAACCGTCTTTTTTAATTTTTCATAAAGCAATTTTTGTAAGTTTGCATCAATTGATAAAAGGACAGTATTCCCAGCCTTCGCCTGATCTTGATTTAAGACGCGCTGGACTCTACCAAGACGGTTGACCTCAACACGCGTCACGCCATCCTGACCATGCAATTCCGCTTCATGGGTTTTTTCAACGCCTGTTTTTCCAATTTCGTCGTTGAGACGATAACCTTCATTCCGTTTTACTCGGTACTCTTCAGCGTTCATTTTTGATGTGTACCCTAAAATATGCGAGAAAGCATCTCCTGCAGGATATTCCCGTTGAAACGATGATTCAACGGTGAGGCCTGGAACATCTTTAAATGCGACGATCATTTTTAACGCATCTTCATACGGAATCGCATCTTGTACAACCACTGGTTGAGCATTTTTATTTGATTCCTTTGCAAGGGCTTCGATGTCTTCTTTAGATCGTTTGGTGGCAGTGGCAATTGCTTGCAAGGACTCTTGGTACAGTTCTTTGGTTGGTCGCGGAATAGATTTTTCGTTTAACGTTAAAACAAATTCTGGATTATTTTTTGCAAGAACTTGACCTGCCCGGTCATAGATTACACCACGTGGTGCTTTTTGAATGAGTTCATGGATACGATTCCCTTCTGCTAATCCACGATAATTATTTTCTGCAATAATCTGTAGCCAAAAAGAGCGGACGAGTAAAATGCCAAGGACAAGGGCTGGAATGGAGATGAGTAATCTCAGCGAGATTCGCTCACCCGGTCGCAATAAAGATTGTTTTGGGTTTGTCGCTCGAGCCTCTTCAGATGATACAGTAAATTCATCAATCGGTTGATTAAACTGGCGAGACTGCTGTCGACCAAATCGCCTCCGAGCACGGTTTGGTATATCGTACAATTCAAAGGGATTATTTGACATATAATTCTCGTTTACGAAGCGACTGATCAATCATCAATACTCCAGGGGCTGTAATAGCAATAAGCACACCATGGATAATGAGTGATACCAGAACAAGCAGTGAGTTATCGCTCGACAAAAGAGCTTGATCAGTTTGCAGTGTAAGGTGCAATACCAGTTGATGTGTTAAAAGCAGCATCGCAATAGCACAAAGCACATTGATCGTGAAAATCAACGCTGAACGGGATTTCAATAAAAAGTCGCTCAAAAATAAAAAGACAATTAAGCCGATTGAGTAACTCACAATAATAGGTAGTGTCGTAATTTCAGATAGCTGAGTTAGTACAATCATTCCAAAAAATAAATGGATCAAACTTGACTGCCATTCTTTCAAAAATAGCAGGGCCACAACAAGTAAAAATAGAATGTGAATGACCACTGGTTGACCAAAAAAAATAATTGGCATTACAGAGAGCTGAAGTACAATACTCAGAATAAACAGGAGTACATGCAGACTAACAAAGAGTAGACGAACTGGCATACTATTGCGTGATAATAGTTACCACACTTACCTTTTCACCATCGGCTAGTGGCGTAATAACTGCGCGCTGGAAGAGCGAGGTTCCAGCGCCCGTGACTTCCTTCACAGTTCCAATAGGTAGTCCAGATGGAATATTTGCATCTTGTCCAGAAGTTGCAACAATTTGACCGATTGTAACCGGGTCAAATTGTGGAATGTAATCTACATACAGTGCTAAATTAAAATCGCCAGATAAAATTCCCGGGCTCTTTTTTTCGTTTTGAACTGTCGCACTAATTTTTGACTCTGGACTGGTAATTAATTGCACTAAACTAGAGCGATCTTGGACACTGCGAATAGTGCCAACGAGACTCCCATTTTCAACAATGACAGGCTGACCACTTTTGACACCGTGCTGAGACCCTCGGTTCAGTGTGATTGTTGAAATTGCATCTGAAATTGAGCGACCAGTCACTTGTGCTGAAATTCCTTGGAAGGAGCGACTTTCAAGATAGGAAAACTGATCGCCAGATAATTTTTGCTCTTCAATGGAGACGCGGAGTTGAGCGACGGTTGCATTTAAATCACGGTACTGCGCATTGAGTTCGTCATAACGCGTGATTAACTCAGCTTTTGATAGATCACTAACTGCACGATCCGTACTTGATGTTTTATGTGTAATACGATAGAGGCGTGATTGAATTGGTGACAGTACTGTTGAAATCCTAGAAACAACCGGATCACTCAAGTGAAAAAATCGGACGAGCACGGCAGTGCAGGCCACAATTCCGATAATTGTGACGGCTGTTGCAAACGATGGAACTCGCCGTTGAATCATAGGACCTGCTGAGGTTATGTATTAATCAAATTCAGATGGTGATGCTACAAAAAAATCTTTCGCTGCATCAATGTCTTCTAGAATAATTCCAGTACCACGCACGACGGCAGTTAATGGATCATCAACGATATGAACTGGGATTTCAATGTCATTCGCAATGCGCTTATCAATTCCGCGGAGTAAAGCCGTGCCGCCAGATAATAAAATACCGCGGCTATAAATATCAGCAACAAGTTCCGGTGGGGTTGCTTCAAGTACCATTTTAATATTATCCACCATTGAGTGAACTGATCGAGCAATAGCTTCTCGAATATGATTGCTGGTAATCACAATTTCCCGTGGTAAGCCAGAAATAATATCACGACCCCGAACAGTCATTTCCATTAAATCATCACTTTTAAATGTGGATCCAATTTGGATCTTGGCTTCTTCAGCGCTGCCTTCTCCAAGAAGAATATTAAAATGATCACGGACGTAGTTTACAATATTTTTGTTTAACTCGTTTCCACCCAAGCGCATAGAACGAAACGAGACAATACCTCCAAGTGAGATAACAGCAATAGATGTTGTCCCGGCCCCAATATCAACAATAAGCTGTCCGGCGGAATCTTCAATTGGAACACGTGAACCAATTGCTGCGGCCATTGGCTCTGGGATCAGGAATACCTGGCGCGCCCCAGCGTGTAATACGGCATCTTCAACAGCTTTACGTTCGACTTCAGTAACATCAAGTGGGATAGCGATCACCACGCGCGGTTTTGCGACAATTGAGAGAGTTTCACGATGTACTGTATCAATGAAATATTTGAGCATTTTTTCCGCAATTTCAAAGTCTGAAATGACACCATCAACCAATGGATTGCTGGCGATAATATGCGGTGGGGTTTTCCCAATCATTTGTTTTGCAGAATGCCCGACAGCGATAATTCCATCAGTCCGAGTATTCACAGCAACAACTGAGGGCTCATTAATAACAATCCCCTTTTCTTTTACGTACAACAAAGTATTAGCAGTTCCAATATCAATGCCAATATCACGAGTAAATTGCCCAAAAAAACGCTGGAACATAGTCCAGCGAGTATAGGTTTTTTTAGCTATTTCGTCAACCAATTATTGAACACCAAATGTGTTCAAATCGACCTGTTTTATTGTGCAATTTTGAGAATATCCTGAAATGTGACAGCAACAACTAAAAGCATTAATAAGACAAAGCCAATACTATGAATTATCGTCTCAATTTTCTCACTCACAGGCTTTCTGCGTATTTTTGTAATGATCGTTAGTGCAATTCGACCACCATCTAGAGCTGGAATTGGCAAAAGATTAAAGACTGCGAGATTCGCTGACAATAGTGCCATGAATTGCAGCAAGCTGGAAAGGCCCAAATCCGCTGCGCCACGAGTAATCTTTGCAATCCCAACTGGCCCAGCCAGATCTTGTGTAACAGACTCACTCGTAAAAATCCGTGAGAAAATTTCACCAAAACCAATGAAGATCGCAGCAATACTTTGAGCGGTTTCTTTTGCGCCGTTCCATACAGCCAAATGTGGTGGGTATTGAATAGTTTGTATAGCTGCCAAGCCAACACCAATCCCAACGTACGTTTCACCGGAGTCGAGCTGGATATTTTCTGGTGCAATAGTAATTGTTTTTTTTGTGTTATTTGATGCGATTTCTAGCTCAATGCTCTTTCCAGTATCAGCCGCTTGAAACCCTTGAATATCCTGAATTTCGTCAATCGTTTGCGCATTGCGTGTTAATAAGGTGTCTCCAACTTGAAGACCGGCTCGAGCCGCTGGAGTATCTGGACGAACTGTTGTCACGATAACTTCAATTGGTGAGGTAAAGGCTTTTCCATAGCTGGAATCCACAGGAGCTTTGACACCAATCAAAAATGAAAGTGAGAATAAAATCCACGCAAGCAGAATGTTCATTCCAATGCCAGCAAATAAAATCAATAGTTTTCTCAGGAATGATAAGCTTGCGAAGCTGTCTGCATCATGCAGTCGGTGTGCCGTTGATTCATGTTTGGTTGGATCAACTTCTTCGATTTGCTCACCGGCAATGCCTTTAATTCGGACAAAGCCTCCGAGCGGAATACTATTCAAAGAATAGAGAGTACCTCGCCAGGTCACGCCCATGATTCGTGGTGGAAAGCCGAAGCCGAATTCATCAACTCGGACACCAGACCATTTTGCGGCAATAAAATGCCCAAACTCGTGAATACAAACCAGCACTCCGAGCACGATAAGAAAGAGGCCAATTGTGAGTAACATATCAATCATACTATTAGACGGTCATCAGTTCTTTTTCTTTGGCTGCAGCATGCGCTTCAATCGCTGCATTCGCCTCGTCAACCTGTGTTTGAATATCTTTTTCTATTCGGAAATAGTCATCTTCGGACATATCCCCAGCTTTTTCTTTTGTCTTTGCATCTTTTAAGAGCTGTTCGCGAATTTTGCGGACTTGGATACGTGCCTGCTCTGTGATTGTGCCCATTAATTTTACCAAGTCTTTGCGACGGTCTTCTGTGAGCGGTGGCAATGAAATTCGAATAATCTCTCCGTCAACAGCTGGACTGGCCTGGAGCTTTGGGTCAGCAGCAATCGCCGATTCAATGACTTGGAGTAAAGACTTGTCCCACGGCTGAATCACAATCTGTTGTGGCTCTGGCGTAGAAATACTTGCCACTTCAAGCAACTTCATTGGACTACCATAGGCCATAACTGTAATACTCTCGACCATTGATGGATTAGCCCGATTGGTTCGAATGCCTCGTAACTCTTCTTCAAGATGGGTAATAATAGGCGTAAATTGAGTGTTTTGCATAATAGAGAGAAGAATAAATTATTCAGTTGGTACAACTTGAAAGAAGGTTCGTTTTGGCTTCGGTGGATTTTCTGTGCCAGCAAAGATACTATTACTCTCTGGATCATCTGTTGTAATCGTTTCTGAAACCATAGTTGTAATAATACCGCTAGACACAAAGTCATCAATGGTTTTCCATGTTTTCCCAAAATCTTCTGATTTATGAATTTTATTACCAACTGCAAAAAACAATAACTGAGGAGCTCCAGGAACTGTTGTAACGGCTCTCATTCGAGCATTCTGCTCCGCTCCTTGTGCAATCAATGTATCAACCCTACTCCAATTTTTGGCTCTATCAGTTGATATATAGAGCCCTTCTGCTGTTACAGCATATAGTTTTTCTGGATCATTCAGGTCAAATATAGTACCTTTGACAGTCGTAAAGCCTGGATTTAGGCTTAAAAATAAATCCCAGTTTTGTTGCTCAGCAATACGATTGTTATCAGTTTCATCTGGTTTTAGTGTCCGGACGAGCATATTCTCCCAACTGTACCCACCATCTTGAGAACGATGCACGCTACGATCAAGTTCTGTTATATACAACACTCGACTATCGGCTGGTGACATAATCAAGTCAGTGATTGGACCTTCAATATCCGCGTAGACGTTCCAGTTAATTCCTTCGTCTTCTGAAATAAGAACCTGTCCCAAGGTCGTTCCAATAATTAAACGTTGAGGATTAAACCAATCAATCGCAATTCGAGTTGGCTCTCCAGCAGCGACATCTCGATAAATCACATTCCATGTTGAGCCAGCATCGGCGGATTTTAAAATGCTCGTACCGTAAGTAATATAAAGAATTTCTGAATTCAAAGGATGTATTTGCAGGTCACGCACCAATCCGGTAGCAATGCCGGTCTGCACCCACTGCTCGCCCGCTGTGAAGGTTTTATATACACCATTTTGAGTAGTTGTAATGTAGACCACAGAACGATTTTTCGGATCAACTCGCAATTTTGTCACATTTGCAGGAGCAATCGTCACAACATCATTCTGTGATTGAGAAACGAATAATTTTGAAACCCAGGTTTCTCCTAAGTCGTCAGAAAAATAGACACCGCCGGCTGTTGTGTCTGTTGAACTGCCACCACAACTTTGGCCCATAAGAGTGAGCGCGAATAAGCCAATTGAAAGGAGGCCGATGCGTGAACGCTGGTGTGTATTCATAAAAATAAAAATGAATCGAGAATCAGTTGACTATTGACAGTATGACAAATTTTCCGAAAATACTCAATCATCTTGAGCTGCTCGGCGCTTGCGGTGAAAGTAAGTCTTTGGAGGCCGATAATATAATCTTCGATGCGATCACGCTCCAGCTGACCCTTTTTGGTTTTTTTAGAAAAGTGGGTTTCAATCAACTGTTTACGGGCGCTGATGTCAGCTGACAAAAAAGTTTGCCAAAAATTCGTAATCTCTTCAGCAGTCGCCTGTTCTTGGGTGGTCAGTGTAATAACTTGTGAGCGGGATTGAATCGTCGGCAAAAGTTGATCAGCATTTTGCACCCCAAAAATAATATAATGAGGCGCTTGGAGTTCTTCAGCGGTTTTGAGTAGCGCGTTTTGAACTGGAAGTGAGAGCTGCGTAGCATCTGGAATGATTGCCAGTAGTGGTGTATTGTTTGTGGTTTTGTAACTGAAGTGTTTTTGTATCAGTTTTACATGCTCCAGCTTGATGGTTTCAATCTGTGGATCAAGCGCAATGATCAGGACGTTTGGCTGTTGAATGAAATCATCGAGAGCGCTGTGTTGTGCAATTCTACTCCCCAATGCAAGGGTAGCTACTTGGTAGGCACCGCGAGCGGATTCGACAATAATTGCGGGATTAGATGTATTTAATTGCGGATGCACTTCACTCAGTTGAGTGCATAGAGCTGTGAACTGTAACTGGCTTTCAAAAAGATTGTGTTCACCGATGATCATACAAGTGTTTTTTCGATAATCTTCCAGGTGGCTTCAGCTGTGTGTTTCCAATTAAATTGTCGAGTGTGTTGCTGGGCTTTGGCAAGGGATTCTTCTGAATATGTCGTTGAGTCGTTCAATCGACTTTGAATTGCGATGGCGATTGAATGTGCATTATCTGGCTCAAAAAAAGTTGCATTATCAGCAGCAATTTCTCGCAAAGGCTGGATATCAGAACACACTACCGGGATTCGTTTTTCCATAGCTTCTAAAATCGGCATTCCAAATCCTTCATATAAAGAAGGAAAGACAAAAAGTTGCGCGTGTTGCAATAAGGCCACAATTTCTTCGTCAGAGATATAGTTCGTAAAAATAATGCGGTCACCAAGATTTTTTTGTTTGACGAATTCAAGAATGACCTCTGACCCGAGCCCAAGACCACCCGCAAAAACAAGTTTGGTTTTAAAATCTGGATTTTCGCAGAGCTCCGCAAACGCCTGCGTCAACCGCATAGCGTTTTTCTTTTCTTCAACACGACTAATTGTTAAAACGTAGTTTTGTTTTTCTAAGTGAAACCGATCAAGGATCGTTGCATCAGGCTCAGCAGTCCGAGTGTGGAGGCCATTGTAAATTCGGTGGAGTCGATTTTTGACTTGGGGCGCGATCTTGAGAATTTCTTGGAGTGAAAAATCTGAAATAGTAATAATCTCTCGGGCTTTTTTGATAGCGAGATTAAAAGAAAATCGGTGGTACCGTAATTCTGATTTTCCGTATAGTTCTGGGTGCGTAAAAAATCCCACATCATGAATCACGGTCACAGTGTTACGCGGTGAAATAACTGGAATCGTGTGCGCAGGGACATAGAGCACGTCCGGAGCATGGAGCAACATTTCAATAGAAAGTCGCAATTGCGTCCAAAATAACCCAGGACGCCACTGCAACACACGCACTTCCCAATTCTCTGGTAATGGTAAAAGATCTTCTTTTAAAGGTTCTTTCACATACAATCGAACTGTATCACTCTCTGGGATAATCGCCTTTAACTCTTGAATGACGTGCCAACTATACCACTCAGTACCAGTTCTATTATCTGTATTAGCTCGTGAGGCATCAATTCCAATAATCATAGGCTGTAAATCGTTTTATCGATTTTCCATGATTGAGCGTTTGTATGACTCGAGGTTTTCCAATGCAATTCCGGTTCCGCGCACTACATTTAATAAAGAGTCTTCAGCGACATAGGTCGGAACATCTGTAGCCCGTGATAATAATTCATCAAGATTGCGTAACTGCCCAG
>JBIIKE010000007.1:0-18466 GCA_044233365.1 Bdellovibrionales bacterium
TCTAACAAAGCCGTTGAAATTTCACGGACTGCATCCATCTCATCTGGAAACCGTAACTGTGCAACAATTGTTGGAACTCCGATATGATCTAGTGGATTCTCGAGAACCTGGGCACGCAACTCTTCGATTGATAGTCCACGCAATTGCGATGGAGCTGGATCTTTATCGATTGTCATTGTATATAATCCAAAATTCGTTTCTGTTGCAGCAGTGTCTGAATCAAATCCAATCACAACAAACCCGTTGTCTTCAATATAATGTGTCCCTGCAATAATTTCTGGAACCATTGCTGCATGGATCACACGTGAACCACGATATTGATCAAGAACGCGATCAAAAAAATGCGCAGCAATTCCTGCGCCACGCGCATTCGCATCAACATTCAAGCTGCGTAAATAGACACTATCATCTGACAAGAACTCCGCTCTCACAAACGCAAGTAATCGCTCTTGATGCGTGCTTGAATCAAATCGCTCGAGAACATGAAATTGATTGCGACTCAATGCCTCTGCGTCATGGAGTACGGCAGCCAGCGCAGTCGCAACATGTGGTTCAGCTCGATAATTCTCTGTTGCAATCTGTACCATTTGCTGCCGCAACTCGGGAGAAGCATCTGAACCTGCAACGCGACGTATTGTCACACCGACCATATCTTCAACCGTCACACCCGATGCGGCATCTTTCACCGCTGCCTGACAAATCGCTGCAAACACCACAGTATCAGCTTGCACCGCTGCAAGTCTTTCGCTTCCCTTTTCTTTTAATTCCATTTGACGGCGCAATACACTATTGGCTCGAGTGAGCAATTGCTGCGTCACGGAGCGCACATCAACTGACGCACTCGCACGCGCGGCAACAGCAACAATTGATTGCACGATAGTATCAACCGCTCCTGTAATATCTGCATACACACCAAGTGTCGCGTTGACGACTGTTATATCGTTTGAGTCAATCACAAATTGCAAAATTTCACCACCCATTGCTGAATCTTTCGCGAGCGCAAAAAAGCTTTCCAAAAACTGCTGACGCGCGAGACCGTCTTGCTGCAATGCTGTTTCAAATTGCGCAACAGTTCCTGCGTCACCATTAATCAAAAATTCTAATAGTTGCATCTGCGACCGAAATGACACATCAGATAATTGGATATCAAAACGCTGCTCAATCGCCTGACGAATATCCGCGCGATACAAGTACCGCAATAACTGTGACTGCTCTGCAGCCTTCGTCTGATTATCTGCTAAAAACGGACTCCACTGCGGATCTGTGACTGCGTGCGGCACATCAACCACCACAACTGCGGTCGTCTGCGCGAGACGATCTGCCGCGACATGGTCAATAACAGATTGCAATATTTTTTTTACTTCAGCAGCGTGTGATTGAATCGCCTGCATTGCCGTCGTGTATCGTTCAATCGTTCCTTCAGTTTCTGCATACAACTCCTTTGTATACAAAAATACACGCTCTCGATTTTTAACAGTACGGGCTCGTGCGACATCAGCATGCTCATTATTTGAAAAACCACTGTCTGCATCAGCTTGATTCTGTTGCGCTGCCTCTTCAAGTAATTGGGATTCAAATAATCGAATCTTTTGTTCAATTATTGCTATGACATGAATAGCAGCAAAGACATCATTCCAAGAGATTGCAAGCCCAATGCTCTCTTCAGGAATACGTTCATGCAAGATCTCTACAACACCTGCATCACATCGCTCCACAGCAGACAATCCATGATGTACGGTACTTGAACGATTGCGTTGCACATCCGCAACCATTTCCTGGGCAAATTCCACTGTGCGAGCAGAAACCGGAAACGCCTCCGACAACACAACGCGTCCGTCTGCGTCTCGCGGCAAACGACCGACAGACGTCAGCACACCAGAGCGATCAAACACACCGACTACATCAACGGCAATTCGTTGCACAGCAGAGCGCGGAGGAATTTCTGGTTGCACATTGATGCTATTCAGTAATTCTTGATCACTTGTCAGTTGACGTGCTGGAACACGGTCATTATGTGTCTTACCTCCTTCAAATCGGATGACACCAACTGAGGGTGCAATATCTTCGACACGCAAACGGTCAATGCACACATCGACAATAATAGACACCAACGGCTCTTTTCTAGCTTCCTGTGCAACACGTAACAACTGCTCGGCTCGTAGTCGCGCAACATTCGGGAATCGCCCAAAGCCAATTGCTTGCACTGCAGCGCTCTGCAATAAATCAATTTGATCAATTACCGCAACAACAGACCCTTGAGCGCACGTTGCCTCAAATTGACGTCGTTTCACCAAAAAATCATCTTCATTTATAATAGACAATTGCTCTATCAGACGATCTACATCAGAAATTGGCGCAGCACCCTGAAATTCATTCGAAGGAGTTTCGTGTGCGTCTGGTTTCCGTAAAAAAGATTCTGCCATATCAACATCGTAACGTTGAATCATTATTTTGAAAAGAGCCAAACAAAAAACCGGGAATCTGCCCGGTTTTTTGTTTGTTGCGCCACTCGCAACCTTGATGCCATTAGTTTTATATATAACACTTCAATCAGCAGCTACTCCCGTCTTAAATGAATCGCTTTTCTCTCTATGCCTTTCTATTGAAAAGAAAGACAGTGAAGGGAAAGCGTAGGAGAAGGAAGTACCGTGCGATCACAGACTACCTTCTCCTTGATTGGGCGGGTCTCGCGGACCGGCTCTACGCCTTACGGGTGCGGAGCTCGCGGGCGTAGTGGGTCAGCGGGTGCTTGTCCCGCGACTCGGCGGACCGAGCGGCCGCGTCCCACAAGGGGGCGGCGTCAGCGACGACACCCGAAGTGACGTCGAGGTTGGGGTAGGCCTTGCGGAACAACTCCGCGGCGGTGCGGAAGTGGGCCCGTGGGTCGTTCATAGGGGCGTCAGGCCCATTAGGGGGGTAAGTCCCCAGCAGCTTGAGAGCTGCGTACAAGTCCACCGCCTTCACCCACAACTGGAACGCCCCCGCCCCAGCCTCCAGCTGGCGGAAGAGACGCCCCGCGGCCGCCATTGGGTCGTGGGGAAAGGACTGGGCCTTGCGCTCAGCTGCATAAGCGAGGCCCTCCAAATTCGTGGTGCCGATCATCAGCACCTCCGCGTCGGGGGTGGCCTTGGTGGTGTCGTCGCACTGGGAGTCGGACATATGTCCTCCTCATTGTTGCCATAAAACCCAGCAACGTGGGTTGGAGCAAACGCGCTCCGTGTCGTCTAACGTGCTCTCATAGCACACAGACAACAAATACTTTTCTCATACACTACAAAAATCGTCAAGCGCACCGCGTTGATTCTGCAATGAAAAAATGACCTCTGTAAAAAGAGGCCATTTTCATTCTGCTTTACTGCAAATACTATTCCTCGTCTTCATCCACTGGCGCGCCACCACGTTCTTCAACAACTTTCATTGAGACGTTCTTTGGTACTTCAGCGTAGGTTTCAAATTCCATTGCATAACTCGCGCGACCTTGAGTCATGGAACGAAGTTGGGTTGCATAGCCAAACATTTCAGCCAGAGGCACAGTTGCGCGAACAACCTTCACACCAGCGCGATCAAACATTTCTTGAATTTGACCACGTTTGGAATTGATATCACCCATCACATCTCCCATGAACTGCTCTGGAGTTGTGACTTCGACTTTCATCACCGGTTCAAGCAAGACTGGTTTTGCTGCACGCGCTGCCTTTTTGAAGGCTTTACTTCCAGCGATTTTAAACGCGGATTCAGATGAATCGACATCATGATATGAACCATCGAGCAAGGTCACTTTAACATCCAGTAATTGATAGCCAGCAACGATACCGCGATCCATCGCTTCTCGGACACCTTTTTCAATTGGAGCAATGTATTCACGAGGAATCACCCCACCTTTAATCTGATCAACAAATTCAAAGTGTTCGATTTTTTCACCTTCTTCAAGCTCAGATGCGTTTACAACGAGTGGCTCAATCTTGATTACACAATGACCATATTGACCGCGACCACCAGACTGTTTCACATACTTTTCTTCTGCTTCCGCTTCTGCGGTAATGGTTTCTTTGTATGCAACTTGTGGTTGTCCAACGTTTGCTTCAACATTGAATTCACGTTTCATACGATCAACAATAATGTCCAAATGCAGCTCACCCATTCCACCAAGAATTGTTTGTCCAGTTTCTTCATTTGAAGAGACGCGCAATGTTGGATCTTCTTCAGCGAGACGTGCAATTGCAATGCCCATTTTTTCTTGATCCGCCTTTGTCTTTGGTTCAACTGCAACAGAGATGACTGGTTCTGGGAACGTAATGCTTTCAAGTACAATTGGATTGTCCTCGTCACACAATGTTGTTCCAGTAATTGTTTCTTTCAAACCAACTGCTGCGGCAATATCACCCGCTCCAATATGATCGATTTCTTCACGAGAGTTTGCATGCAAACGCACGATACGAGAAATACGTTCTTTTTTACCGGTTGTCATGTTCAAGACATAACTTCCTGATTTCAACACACCAGAATACACACGGATAAAGACCAATTTTCCGACAAACGGATCAGCAGCCACTTTAAACGCAAGCGCTGAAAGCGGTTCGTCATCTTTTGTTTCACGTGTAATTTCTTCTTCCATGTTATCTGGATTGTGTCCAACTGTTGGCGGAACATCCAGTGGTGATGGCAAGTAGTCAGTTACTGCATCAAGCATCAACTGCACCCCTTTATTTTTCAGCGCACTTCCACACATGATTGGAATAATCTCGAGCTTGATTGTCGCGCTGCGAAGTCCAGCTTTCAATTCTTCCAAAGACAACTCTTGTCCTTCAAGATATTTATTCATCAATGCATCATCAGTTCCAGCAATCGCTTCAACCAATGCATCACGATATTCTTTCGCCTTATCAAGCATGTCAGCTGGAACATCTTCTTCGACAACATCTTTTCCAAGGTCATCTTTGTAGATCACTGCTTTCATCCGCAAAAGGTCAACGACACCTTGAAAATTATCTTCTGTTCCAATTGGCAATTGAATTGGCAACGCTTTGGTTGTGAGTCGTTCGTGAATAGAATCAACGTCCGCATAAAAATCTGCACCAGTGCGATCAAGTTTATTGATAAAGCACATGCGAGGCACACTATATTTATCCGCTTGACGCCACACAGTTTCAGACTGTGGCTCCACACCAGCAACACCGTCAAAAATCACAACACCACCATCAAGCACGCGCAATGAGCGTTCTACTTCGACAGTGAAATCAACGTGACCTGGGGTATCAATAATGTTAATGCGATGATCTTTCCAAAATGCTGTTGTGGCAGCAGCCGTGATTGTGATACCACGTTCTTGCTCCTGCTCCATCCAATCCATGGTCGCTTCACCTTCATGCACTTCTCCGATTTTGTGAGTCTTTCCAGTGTAGAACAATACACGTTCAGTAACTGTTGTTTTACCGGCATCAATATGCGCGATAATACCAATGTTACGCGTCTTGTCTAATGGATATTGTTGTTCTTCAGACATAATGATTTTGTTTTAAATTATGCGAAATGAGCGAATGCACGGTTAGACTCAGCTTGACGTTGAACGTCTTCACGTTTCTTCATCGCTGTTCCTTCAGATTTTGCTGCATCCATTAATTCAATCGCGAGACGTTCAGTCATTGATTTTCCGCGGCGCGCTCGAGCAGCGTCAATAATCCAACGACTTGCGAGTGTGAAACGACGTTCTGGTCGTACTTCGACTGGCACTTGGTAGTTTGCACCACCAATACGTTTTGCACGTACTTCAATGTCTGGCGAAACATTTTTCATCGCCTGCATCCAGACTTCATAGCCAGGTTGTTTCATTTTTTCTTCGATCAAGTCAAATGCACCGTACACAATAGACGCTGCAACAGATTTTTTTCCGTTGAGCATGATGTAGTTGATGAATTTTGTGACTTGAGTTGATTTATATCGCGGATCTGGTGCGATCGCGCGTTTTGGGGCTTGTTTTCCACGCATATATGTTCAATTCAACAGATTATGATTTCTTTGGTTTTTTGACACCGTAACTTGAGCGAGATGCTGTTCGGCCTTCAACGCCTTG
This sequence comes from Bdellovibrionales bacterium, assembly GCA_044233365.1. Lineage (GTDB taxonomy): Bacteria > Patescibacteriota > Patescibacteriia > UBA9570 > XYC2-FULL-38-9 > CALKUP01. The sequence goes on from JBIIKE010000007.1 coordinate 6,071, forward strand.
TGTGTCATAGACACCACGGACAATTCTGTATCGAACACCTGGAAGATCTGGAACGCGTCCACCTTTCAATAAAACGATACTATGTTCTTGTAAGTTATGCCCTTCTCCTGGGATATAGGCAGTGACTTCCATTCCGTTACTCAAACGCACACGAGCAATTTTTCGAAGCGCGGAGTTTGGTTTACGAGGAGTTGTGGTTGTGACTTTTACGCATACACCACGTTTAAATGGAGCACCTTTTGGCAAGATGGTTTTGCTGCGACGAAGTGCGTTGGTGGTAAATTGGAGCGCTGGAGTTGGAGACTTTTTTGAATTTGTCTTCCGACCTTTACGCACAAGTTGATTGATTGTAGGCATTTCTTGCGAAAGTTATTGAATTTAATTGAATGTTTCTCAACCAAAATCTTCTCAGTTCTATTGAAGATCTTGAGTGAAAAATAGATTGTATATCGATTGATTTCAGCCATGAAATCGAAGCGACGGAACCGAAGCGATTGTGCCATAGGTAGGCTATTGCGTCAAGTGCGGTGGGACGGTATACTTCTAACTATTATGGGTTCAGAAAGTTTTCCATTATTACTCTTTTTCCTTGAATGGATCTTTGGCGTGATTGGAGTCTTGGGATTGGTCGCGACTGTCATCACCGCCTATTTTTATTATCACACACGGCAATATCCAGCTGATGTTGTGCGGGACTATCAGAAAAAATTCCGCAAAGACATGCAGTTTGGACTTGTAACATTTATTATTTGCGGTTGCGTGGTCGCAATTTTGTGGTCAACTCCGGCATTGTTGGAATTGCTGAGCAACTAGAAAATGGTATTGAGGACAATTGAATAAACGAGCTGAAACAGCGCTGTGAGAAAACCGCCGCCAAAAATGACAAAAGCGATAAGGATATACGTGCCGTAGGTTTCCAAAAATTGCACAACCTGCGGATAGCGATCTCCAATCAACGAATACAGCACTTTAGATCCATCAAGTGGTGGAATTGGAAACAGGTTAAAAATCGCGAGCAACACGTTAATCTGTAGCAATAGCAAGAAAAAACGGATCATTAAATTGTCAGCCGGTAAATCAGTGACACGAACGACGATAGCGAGCACTGCGCCAATAATCACCACGATCAATGTATTTGAAATTGGTCCAGCCAGAGCGACGAGCGCTCCTCCCCATTTTTTATATTTGAGGTTATACGGATTAAATGGTGTTGGTTTTGCCCAACCAAATCCAGCGATTAATAATAATGCAAACCCGAGCCAATCAATATGTGACAGTGGATTGAGCGTCAAACGACCTTCGAGCTCGGCAGTCGGATCGCCTTGCAGTTTTCCTGCCAGCGCATGAGAAAATTCATGGATGGTCAGCGCAACGATAATGGCAACAACCCAAAGGAAAAACAGGATTGGCTCTGAAAAAAGGCTTTGAATAAGCATAGAATTGACAATTGATGAATAGATTGATATAGTTCTGCGAGTCAATCTATTATATATACCTATTGTTTTTATGGCAAAAGTCTGTGAATTATGTGACCGCGGTTATTTGAAAGGCAACAGCCGATCACATTCCAATATTGCAACTATTAAACGTCAACGCGTGAATTTGCAAAATGCAACAATTGCTGGCAAGCGTGTTCGCGCCTGCACTCGTTGCATTCGCTCAGCTGCGCATGGCACAGCTCTTGAAACTGTTGCTGAAGCTGCAAAATAAATTGGGCGATAAAAAGGACTCTCGTTATGAGGGTCTTTTTTTATGTATTGAAAATGTAATACTGCTCTATTCGTACTCACTGCTGACACTGTGGGCACACGTGTGTGCCACGTCCAGCAACCCGAATTTTTTGAATGGGTGTTTTGCACACTTGGCAGGGTTCACCGGTCCGGCCATAGACTCGCCGCTTGTCCCAGTATTGTCCGAGCTTTCCGTCGACACGCAGAAATGAGCTGAATGATGTGCCGCCGAGGTCAATGGCTTTGTTGATTATTTTTCGTGCGGCTGTGTAGATCGTGCGGAGCTCTTTTGCCGTGAGCGTTCCGACAACGCGCGTCGGATGAATCTTCGCGAGATGGAGAGTGTCATCAACATAAATATTTCCAAGGCCCGAAACCACAGATTGATTCAGCAGCGCGGCTTTGATGGTTGTGCGAGCGCGGCGGCTGAGTTGCGCTTTGAAATAATCGAACGTTGTTCCTGGATCTTGAATTTCAAGCGCGAGTTTACGACCTGTAAAATAGGGATCGACGTTTTCTGGTGCATACAGCTCTACATAGCCAAACCGGCGCATGTCTTGAAAATACAGAGTTGATTTGTCTGAAAAGACAAACGCAACACGCGTGTGCTTGTTTGGAAATGTTGGCCGCGCGGCATCATCTGATTCCATTGTATGACCGCCGAGAAAATAGGCCGCGTGTTCTGTTGCGCTCGCTCGCTTCCCTGCGGCTGGCTCAAACAACAACTGGCCAGTCATTTTCAAATGAATAATAAACGCATGATCCGTTTCAAGTCGGAGTAAAAGCCATTTTGCACGACGTTCAATACCAACAACTTTTTTTCCAATGACATGCTCTTTCAGCTGTTTTGGTGTGCCTTTGAATTTTTTTGCATCATACACAACAACCTCGGAAATTGTTTTTCCGAGGATATGTGTGCGCAATCCACGCGCGACGGTTTCAATTTCTGGAAGCTCCGGCATTTATACGAAGCGTTTTTCTGTTGCTGACCAATCAATGACCTTGAAAAAAGCTGCAATATAATCTGCACGGTTTACACCGTAATCGAGCATGTACGCATGTTCAAAGACATCGAGCACTAACAACGGTTCACCGCCAGCCAAATGACCAACATCGTGTTCGTTAATCCAGGCGTTAAACAGATCGCCGCTCACAGGGTCGCGATATAAAATTGTCCAACCAATGCCACGCATCGCTGAAGTTTTTTGAAAATCTTCTTGCCACGCATCAAATGAACCCCAGGTTTCAACAATTTTTGCGAGCAGCGCACTTCCTTCAGGGAGTGGCGCGGATGTTTTCGTCATGTTCGCAAAATACAATTCATGCAACCGCATGCCGTTAAATTCCCACCCAAAACGACGTTTCAATTCAGCGTATTCTGGCGTTGTTTTGTCGAGAGTTTTAAATAAATCCGTTAATTTATTCGTGTTCGTGACGTAGCCTTCGTATAATTTAAAATGATTTTGCAATAACTGGTCTGAAAAACCTGGTAAACCGATGAGAGATGAAAAATCTTGGGGTGAATATGCCATAAAATTGATATTAATTACCTATACCCTACCATTCTCCCAAAAAATCGCAACCTATTTTTTGAAAAAAACAAAATAGAGTTGGTAGCTGGTCACCACAACACCTAACACAACCACGCTCCAAAATGGAAATAAACTCGACAACGCCCACAAGCCCACTCCCCCATAAAACACCGTGCATAATCCAATCCCAATTTGGCGCCACAATTTTGGTCGGACTGCTTCCGGCAACTGCAAATTCAGTTTCAATAATAATGGCGGATAGAGCCACATCACAAGAGCAGACAAACTCGCCGACAAGACCAATAAAAAATACGGCTGTTTAAAATTATCATTCACGATTGATAGACCGAGTACGCCAACACCAATCGCAAGAGCAATTAAGCTAATACGATTCGGTTGTAATATCTTGGCGAGTCTTGCAGAATTTGTTTCAAGTGCACGATGCGTTAAACGGCCGAGTGCGTCTAAAATAGCGACGTTCGCCATGACAAAAATCACAAACGTCGCAGCACCAAAAGCAACTCCCAAATATGGAACCTGTGTATTCAAAATCGCAATTTCCTCTTGCAAAACCACAAAACCCTGTGCAGTACCAACGGGCAACAACAGCGCGCCTAAATATGACACCAAAAAAATCGTGAATAGATTTGCAAAGAAAAACAACAAAAAATGTTCCTGGTTAATGAGCCGAAACCAGTGTCGGAAATTACTGCGTGATTCCTCCGCAGTCCAATCAATCGCTGCGCTGTCCTGTGCAGACAAGCCAGCAGCACCATATTTCTTGCTGGCAATCCACTCGCTTTGCACCAGGTTTAATACACCAGCTACCCCGCCATACCCAACTGCTGCCAAAAAATCAAACCGCGATAACGTCATCGGCAGATAGCCAAATGACACAACACCGCGCAAGGCTTCAAGTAATATTCCAGCATCAAAATTCAACACCATCACTATAGCAATAATAACAAGGGCGAAAATCAACCCAATCCGCGATACCCATTCTAAAATTTTATAGGTATTTTTCATCACAAATACAATTGTCACCAGCAGCATCAACATAATCGTCAACACGAGTCCGGCATTGCGAATCTGCCCTGTTTCAGCACCTGGCAATGCCAATGTCGCCAAAATATTTCCAGCCGTCGACATCCAAGCTGGCCAGACTAATGACACTAACACCGCGACAATAAACACCACTGATAACCAACGAACATTTTGTGTTAAATTCGCTTCGGTGCTCTTGCCTGTCGCCAGTGTGTAGCGTTCAATTTCAATGTTGACGATGAACTGAAGCGTCAAAATAATCAGGAGCGGCCATAAAATGCGCAACCCATAATTTGCTGTGAGGCTTGGCCATAATAAAATTTCGCCACCGCCGAGAGACAGCGCAACAAACACAATTGATGGACCAAGCAGCTGCAATAAAGTTTTGGTTGGTTTTGGAAAAATCATTCTTGAGTTTTTTGTTTTTTCATCAGTAAGCGCATAACAATAAACGATAATACTGTTGCAATGAGTAAATAGATCGTCAAATTCCAACTTTGCACTCTGCTAAAATTTTCTGGTTGCAGTGATTTTTCAAAAACTACTTTTTTTTCTGGATCGTCTTTCAAATAGACAACATTTTCTTTTGTATTCAAAGATTCAAATACCTTTTTATGCATTAAATCATGCACCTGTGTTGTCACAAGCCTACCATCAAGCACCCCACCTTCGGTGAAAAAACTGACGTCAGTGTAATAAGTTGTGTAGCGTCGAAAATAGGTGATTTCAGTGTCCCCAACTGTTGCCTCAACCACAATACCGTTTTTTTTGTAGTCATAAATCGTTTTTTGGATCGTGGCTGTCCAAATCGCAATAATTGGCGTGATGACAAGAAGTAGAATAAACAGTATTTGAAAATATTCAAACCCTTGAAATTTGTGTTTTTGGACTGGGGTTGGTTGCTGGGTAGTTGATGTATTCATAGAATATATTTAATAGAAATACTATACTATAGATGCAAAAAATAATCACTGTGGCCATGTTTACAAACGCAAAAGCTGCGTCATGCGCAGCTGATACTCCCCACCTTATCGAACATCCAGGCTTCCTGAGTCAAAGTGGGCTGAATGGCAAAGCCATATATTACAGTATTGATGTGATCAACGCAGAAAATCCGCACTGAACAGTCAACCTGCACATATTCACCGCATGAGAGCCGCAGCGTACACACAACTAAAGGCATGTACACATTAAGCTCTGACAGGAAACTATTTTGTGAAGCTGGATGTTATCGAAAAGATCGAGGTGCGTCTATTATACTGCCGCTGTTTGCCAAGAGCAAACTAATGTCATGCACAGGTTGCGCACAGAGTTTTTGGAAGTGTCTTGATTTTTTATTCGACTGAATCCACCGACATCTCACCTGCAACTGCCGTTTCAAGCAACCGACACACAATTGCATAATCATCACTTTGCGCAAGTGCCCACATCAGTTTTGTGAGAGCGGCTTCAGAAGTCATATCACCAGCTGACACAACACCATACTCCAAGGCCTGGAAACCCGCTTGATAGGCATGCAAATTCACCTGGCTTTTTTCCATCTGACTCGCGACCATCACCGGCTTTTTCAATTCCTGCGCGCGCTGCAAACTTGGCAGCAGCGAACTCTCACCTGCCGGTAAATTCCCCGGACCGAAGCCTTCAAGTAACAATCCACACACATCGTCGCGTTCAATCAACGCGGTCAACACCTCAGCGGAAAACCCAGGGAAAATCGTGACACGCATGACTCGACTGTCAAAGCCTGGTTTGTATGTGAGCGCGCCCGCATGCCGTTTTGTCGTCCAATCACAGAGCCGAATCGGCCGTTCAATTTCACCCAGCAGCGGAAAACTCGGCGAATGAAACACATCGACAAATGATTCGTGATTTTTTTTCGAACGAACAGCGCGAATAATTTTGTTGCCAAACACAATGCAGACTTCAGCGAGATTCAAGGTCGCGACCAAGCAGGCATAAATTAAATTGTTGCGACCATCTGCGCCCAGCTCCGTCATCGGAACAATCGACCCAGTGAAGACAACTGGCTTGCCGAGATTTTGCAACACATATGACACTGCCGACGCACTATAGGCCATCGTGTCTGTACCTTGCGCAATCACAAATCCGTCGTAATCGTCATAGTGCTCATGAATTGTCTCCGCGATTTTTGACCATTCAACTGGCGTCATGCTCGATGAATCCATGTTGAATAAATGATGGACATCAATGCTGACTTTTTCATCGAGCCCTGGAATCATTTCAAGAAGGTCGCGGCCTGTTTTTGCTGGTTGCAACGCGCCGGTCTTTGGGTCTGTAACCATTCCGATGGTTCCACCGCAAAATAACAGCGCGATACGAGGGGTTGAAATTGAACCATTTTTAATCATACAATCATTTTCTGAAAAGTTTTATACGCTGCAACATACTGCTTTGGGTCAATTTTCTCAAATGTATCGTCATCTGAATGATACACTTCCATTAATGCATCAATATCACCGGAAAGCATTACTGTTTTCCTTTGCCATTTTGCTAAATTGGCCAGTGGCAACCCTAAGCGCACAATACCTGGGTCTGTAAATATTTCTGGTTTTGCATGACCAATGCAATCAACGCAAATAATTTGTTTTGCTTTTTGTAATTGTTGTAAATATTTTTTTTCGAAGACTCGATATCCATAGCCCCAATATAGTGGCTTATCATAAGACAATTCTTCGTTGCCAGAAATAACGTACAGTGTTTGTTTTAGAGTCTGCGGATTTTCAATAATAGACTGCAATAATAATGCGATACCAGACGCATCATCAATTGCGCCTGGACCAATTGAATCATAATGAGCGAACACGATATTTTTTGGATTTTCTACATTCCCAACAAGCATATTTAATGATCGATGCTTTTCAGGCTCTACTTTGACAACTGCGTGCACTTTTTTTGCGTCACAAATTTGTTTTAAGTATTTTGGTGCAACAGCAATTGCAGGAGCAAAATAATGATTACTCCGAGAGATTGATTTGGCTCGTGGATTGAAATTGATATTTGAATCTGTAATAAAACGCTGAGAAGAAATTAAAGAGCTAATCATGCTGTAATTACTCATAATTTCTCCACTAACAAAAGACGTTGGAATCGCTGGAATTTTTTTTCCATCAACTGTAAGTGTTGCGGAAATAAAATTTGGAATACGCGTTTGATAATATTGTTTGATATATTTAACTCCATATTCATCAAGCACAGACATAATTAATTCTGCAGCTTTTGTTTCTTGTTTCCCCTGTCGGTGATTGATTGAAGACAGTCTTTTAATGAATGGCAATGGCTGGAATGATGATTGTGACATAGAGATATAGACAATGGACTAAAAATAACTATAACTGAAATAGAGAAAAGATGGAATTTTTTTATTGCTGAGAAAATTCCAGAAAAACTCAGTTTGACGAGATGTCGGCGCGGCTACTTGGCAGCGGCTGCCATAGCCGGAAGCCACTCGTCGAGGATGCCGTGCTCTCGCCAGCCCTCGTCCGCCGGGTAGTAGGCGAACTCGCGACGCCACGGCAGACGCACAATGAGCGGTCGGATCCCGAACCGCTCGAAGACCCGCCTCCAGGCCGGCTCGAACACCGTCTGGGTGAATCCACCGAGCTGTTCACCCGACTCACCGCCGTGGTAATCCTCGAGCAGGACTCCGTGGGCCAGCATCATACCGATGTACGCCTCGTAGTACTGCTGCGACTTCCCCATGCCCTTCAACCAAGGCGACAGGTCAGTCTGCAAGGCTTCAGGGTAGAGACGACGCTGGTGCGCGCGGTGCACGTCGACGAGGAGCTCACCGTTCGGCGTGCGGATGTCCTGCAGCGGCTGCCGGTTGAAATTACCCGGGTGCATCTGCGGCTTTTGGCCGCGGCCGACGGGAGCAAGCGCCTCGTGACGGTCGAGCTTCAAGCCACCGCTGCGACCGCGGCCGTGGCAGATGTGACCCTGCATCAAGCTAACCTTGCCGGGACTCGCGGTAACGAACTCGTCCGCCACGTACTCGGCCCACAGCACAGGCAAATTCCCCTGCTGAGCCATGAGCACAGCGCAGCCGTCCTCATACCGGAAGGTCGCGACGTGCCGTCCCATGATGGCAGCACCGTTCTCCATCCCACTCTCAGGGAGCGGCGGCCGGCCGCACTTGAGCTCATTCTCCCACCAGGCCTCAACATCGAGGTGAAGGCCAGCGGCGCGGCGGCGCGCGAGCTCAGCTGCGGCCTCAGAAACGGTGTTGAAATAGCAGACATTCGCAACGGGGGTCGTGTTCATTGAACACCTCATACTGTGAACGTCTTGGACGTTCGTGGTTGAAGGAACATCGGTTCGCCTGAACTGGCGATTGAACCGACATACTTGCGGCTCATTCCCTGAGCTGAAAATATGTCTACTCAATCAAAAACCCCTCTTTTAGAGGGGTATTATGCGTTCTGTGTGTGCTGTAATTGATTTACATGTTCACTGTTGTTGCATAATACACCTCATGATTTTTCCAAATAAAAATCACTCCAAGAATGAGATAGAGATGCTTCTTCACTGCTAATAAGAAAGATGTATTTTGCATACGCATAGTAGACTAGCCTTTTCTCTAATATTGGTCAAGAATGAAATGTGGAAAAATAAACTGAGATTGACTGGTTTTTAAAAATACAGTAAGAACCTATCATCACCTACAATCTTGGAGCTCACATGCTGCGGTTTCCGGTTTCAAAAATCAGTGGCATCGTTCTTTCCTCTATTCCAGTCCCGGCATTGGTGCCATCGCATCAATATACACCAGGGTACATGGTCATCACGACCTACTCAATCGAAGTTCGCCTACCGGATGGACGAACTATATCGGCCACTCTCGGTGCAGCGATGCACCAAGGAGTGACGGTGGAGCTGGAAGAAACTCAATGGCATATTTTCGGACGATGGATTTATTCATCTTTCCATTTTTGTCATTGAGGTTTGTTTATTATCACTCAACCGATGAACACAAATGATTTATATTCATCGGAAAGGGGGCAACGCACATGGGTGTTGCCGGGAAGGAGCGCGGGGAGACCTCCGACGAGATCACAGACTCAGCAGGCGGGACCATCGCCAGTACGCCGATCGCGGCGCTGGATGACGGCAGCATCGGGGGCCTCGGTCCAGCGACGCGAACTGCTGCTGGTGAGCCCATCCTGCAACCTCCCACCGACCGAAGTCGGAGCGGGAGTGTTACCGGCCTGGTCAGCCGACGAAGCGGGGACGACGGGGCTCTGCGAGCCCTGCGCGGACTGGGACATGTGTCCCTCCTAATGCGACTTTCGTCGCGATGATGGCTCTATTGAAGAGCCGGGGTGAAAAGAGCGGACAAGCATATCATCACCTCTTCTCACCACAGCTCGATTCAATAGGTCAATTGAGTACACTGTTGTGCGTTGCCAAATTGTTCAAATGTGCGCTGAGAATGCTGTTGATTCTCAGATAATTACCAGTTTCCTCCTCTTGATAATCATCTGTTAATCAAAACGCCCGGGGATTTCTCCTCGGGCGCTTACTGTTTCGTTATGAGATTTCTATAATCTTATACTTTCAGTAAATGCGCCCGAGTGTTCCAACGTGTAATAGTCACAAACGGATACACAATAAAATCAGCCACTGGGAGGAGATTCACATGAAGATTCAACATTGTTTGCTTCACTGATTTCATAAAAAGATTATTAACTCCGCTAATGCTACACAATAATGAATAATGTGTAAACCCCGCGAGTTATCCACATTATTACGCTTATTATTTTTGCCACTGATCAACCAACTCTCGGATGACCACTTTCTCTTCCTCATTGAGTGCCTCACCCATCAAAGACAAGAACGGATCAAACTGCAAACCATACACTGGTTTCCCGGCAACCTTCATCGCATGAAACTGCGCCATTTTTGAATTTGCCAGCGGCACAAACTCAATCGGCAATTGCATAATATCATCGTGTCGATATGCGACAGCAGAAAATGTCTCCGGCATATCACCAAATACCGCATCCCCTTCTGCTGGAGCCAAGCGATGAATTTCAACCACGCCCGCTTCTGCTCGCTCACTGTGGTCTTCCACCTCCCCACCAAAGGCCAATGCGAGCGCTGACATTCCAACGCCAATTGCAAGCGTCTTTGTATTGCGCTCAATGAATTTTCGCAACAACGCAATCACTGTTTGAATTTCCGCATCTTCTACTGCTGCATGATACGGCGTCGTCCCGCTTGTAATAATCACCACATCATCCTGTGAAAATTCCTGCTCACTCGCCTCCTCGGCACTCAACCGTACAAAATCAATCGACTTGGCATATAACTGCAAGTCATTCTCATCTGTTCCAATATAAATAAGAAAAATATTCTGCATTTCTGTTCTGAAAAAGGAATGAAAAATTTTGACACGGAGGGGAATGTGTCTACGGGAAACTGTTGCGCAAGGTCGCAACTTTCCCGAGACACTTCCCCGTAAGTGTCAGGAGTATTGAATTATGATAACTCGTCTTCTGAATACACCCAAGAATCTGCTCCTTTTTCGTATTCGTGCACTTCTCCATCTTCGAAGAAACGTTCAATTTCTGCTGCAGCATTTTCTACTGAATCAGATGCATGAACAATGTTTGCTTGCATACTCATCGCAAAGTCACCACGGATTGTTCCAGCATCAGCCACACGTGATTTTGTTTCACCAGCGATAATACGCACTGCTTCAATTGCTTCAACACCTTCGAGGACCATAAACACAACTGGACCTGCTTGCATAAACGCTTTCAAGCCTGGGAAAAATGGTTTTTCAACGTGGTGTGAATAATGTTCTGCAACTTTTTCGTCTGTGACGTGTCCCATTTTGATTCCAACGATCTTCAAGCCTTTGCGTTCAAAGCGATGAATAATTTCACCAAGAAGGTTTCGTTGCAACGCGTCTGGTTTCACGATAATAAGCGTTCGTTCCATTGCCATAGTTTCTATACTTAATTGATAATAGTCTTTGCTTTTTACCAGAAAAAACCAAACAATGCAAAATTGCTGCTATGCCTAAAATCAGCTATACTACTAAAAGCTGAAACCCCGATAACGGCATCGGGTTTTTTATTTTCCTTTTTTATGCAAGTCTACAAAACAAAAAGCCGCAAACTATCAGGCACCAACTGGAGTCAAGTTTCAAAACAAGGTCAAACTCTCTATAAAGAACTTCGCAAAAAGACAAAACGACATCCGTATGTTCGTTCGGCTTATTTTAATAAACAGAAAATTTTTCTTGATTTATTTTGGCAGCACCTTCACGAAAAAAATAATCTGCGTGATAAGATACGGCGTTTAAAATACTTACCCTGCGCCATTGACCTCATTCAACAAAATCGACTAGATCCAATATCAAAAGAAAATCCGAATCGTCGCGGAGAAATTGTACATCGCTTTACTGGACTAACACCTGATAATGAAATCTTTTTTGTACAAATCAAGGAACGCAAAAGCACAAATGAAAAATGGTTTATTTCAGTATTTCCGGATAAATGAAAAAACTTTCGACCAAGTTGTGGTATATAAACCACGGCCAAAAGCTCTTCATTCAGCATGATAACAAAATGATAAAACCTGTCAAGGTTATGACAACACTTCCTTCACTTTATCAACCACTTCTTGTGGTGTGTGATTGGCTTTGATGAAATAGTCAACCGCTCCTAATTCTTTGCCTTTTCGAATATCTTCTTCTTGGCCAAGATTGGTCAGTAAAATAACCGGAATGTCTGCAGTGATTTTATTTTTCTTCAATTTCTTTAATGCTGCAAAACCATCCATTTTTGGCATGATAATATCAAGCAAAATAATGTCGGGTTGCTTCTCTTCTGCTAACTGGACACCTTCAGCGCCAGTGTAACCAGACAAAACGTCATAGCCCTCTTTCGTAAACTTTTGTGTATACATGCTGTGAAGCATCTCGTCATCCTCCACGAGCAATACTGTTTGTTTTTTGTCTGTCATAGGGGCATTATATCATGAAATTGATTTTTCGTCTACACCACAAGCGCGGGTGGGGATACTTGTAACAGCTGCTCAATTGCATATGCAGCACGCAGTGT
>JBIIKE010000054.1:0-5148 GCA_044233365.1 Bdellovibrionales bacterium
GATTCACCATGAGCTCGTGCAGTCACTTGCAGGTAAAGGGCTGGTAGTTGTTGATGTTCTGCTTGGCAATGCAACGTTAATTGAATAAATATGACACAAAAGACTGTGAGCATAACGCGGCAGTCTTTTTTTGTCTTTGCTGTCGCTGTTTTTTGTATTGTATTTTTTGGAGCACCTGTGCAAGCCGCAACGCCAGTTGCAAAGACGTTTATCTATCCGATGCGAAATTGGGAGGTAGTGACTGAGCAAGGTGATCAGTTATCAACCGGTTTATACCACATGGGGATTGATTTAGGAGGTGAGCTTGGAGAGGGTGCGCCAGTCTATGCCATTGGTGATGGTGTGGTGAAAGAGGTTCGTGAGCGTACGAGTTTTGGTTTAGTCGTCTTGATTGAGCATACGTTGCCGAATAATAGTAAAGTGGTCTCTTTGTATGGCCATTTAAAACCATCTGATCAACCAGTCGCTGTCGGAGACGTGGTGAAAATGGGCGCACGCATTGGGAGTCTTGGGAGTCGCGCAGAAAATGGTGGTTGGGGTGTTCATTTACATTTTGGAATTCATAAAGACTCATATAGTTCAACCTGGATTTATTATGGTCATGTGCGAGACAGTGCGACAGTAATGTATTGGCATGATCCCGAGCGATTTATTCAAGATCGCCTCACAAAAGATAGTTGGCAACCAGATGTGAATGTACAGCTATCCGCAAGTTCAGTAAGCGGTGGTCGATTAGCGTTTCCGAGCGACGCGCAGGATCGTGGGAGTTTGATTAAAAATGCGACAGTTGAATTATCTGAAGATGGTCAAGTCAGTTGGCGTGAAATTGACGCCTTTGATTCAGCAGATACCTACCCATTTCGGATTAACATGCCAGCACCAAACATTGATAGTGGGCAAAGTTATATTAAAGTAACTGCAACAGATCATTTTGGAAATCAAACAAAAAAAATTGTGCGACTGACTCGTAATATGCGCATGAACACTGCATTGGGTGGAGTAGTCATGAAACGTCGTGGGCAAGGGACGCTGACGCATATGATCTATCAGTCCGGCGGAATTGATCGAACAATTTCACCACAATCGGTAAAATCGAATGATAGTGGCGATGTCGCGACTGGTGACTTGGATGGCGATGGTGATTTGGAAACCGCGACGATTCGCGGTGGTATTAATCCAGTTGTTGCAGTCTTTGATCATGACGGTACACGGCTCTATCAATTTAAAGCCTATCCATATAAAGCTCAGCAGTCTGCTCGGATTGCGATTGGTGATGTGACAGGGGATGGGATTGGTGATGTGATTGTTGGGTATGGTCCAGGGAATCAAAAAAAGGTTCGGGTATTTTCACAAACCGGTACGTTACTTGGAGAAGTTGCGCCATTTGATATCGTGAAAAAAGAAGGGATTGATGTGGCGGCTGGCGACACAAATGGTGACGGGGTGGATGAAATTATTGTAACCACACGTGCCAGTAAAAATACAACTATTGCTGTTGTCACAACCTTTGCGGGTGAGCGATTGGCGCGATTTAACGTGAGCGCAAAAAATTATAGAAGCGGTGCAAATGTCGCCGCAGGTGATGTCAATGGCGATGGAAAAGATGAGGTGATTGTTGGGCTAAAAGCAGCTGCTAAGCGTCCGGCAAAAGTGATTGCCATTCGAGTTGCAACACCAACCAAAAATCGGATGACAATTGTCCCATTCGGTAGTGGATTTGCTGGTGATATTGATGTCGCGAGTTATGACAGTAATAATGATGGCAAAGCAGAAATTATGATGAGTCAGGCTTCTGGCGGCCGTGCCCTCGTTAAATTATATCGAACGCAACCAACCCTCAAACAAATCATGAGCGAAGAATATTTCAAAAAGACCGATTTATCTGGAGCTCGGATTTCTGCAGCAAACTAATGATATTTTGGTGTCAGGGGAGAGATTCGAACTCTCGACCCCGGGCTTATGAGTCCCGTGCTCTAACCAACTGAGCTACCCTGACAAAAGACGTATAACCAAGTATACGCACGTTTTTTCTATTTGTCCAGCCTCGTACAAGGTTATTGTGTTGTTTTTGCGTAGCTGCGACTTGCAAGATAGGTCGTGATCGGGACGGCGAGAATGAGGGCGATCGAGCCAACAATGGTACGAGTAATTTCTTCTGCAAGAAATTGTGTATTCAGCGCAACCCACCATGGGCTGGATTGAATTTGAAAGAGTAATAATAATGGAAGAGAGGTTCCGGCATACGCAAATACCAAAGTGTTGATGAGTGATGCGATGTGCTCGCGGCCGACACGCATTCCTCTCGTGAATAAATCTTTAAATTTGAGATTTGGGTTTGCATCATGAATTTCTTCAATTGTTGCGGTGAGTGCCGTGGTGACATCATCAAGAACACCAAGAACACCAATAATCATTCCAACAAGCAATAGGCCTTTCATATTAATCGTGCCGCTATAGGCTGATTGCACATAAAATGTGTCTTCAGATCCTTTTCCGAATAATTGGACGAGCCAGATTGCGAATGATGAAAATGCAAATGCGAGAATAATTGTAATGACAGTACCTTGGACGGCGAGGATGGTTTTTTTTGTCACACCGTGTGCCATAAAAATAGCAATGAGACCAATGACAACCGCGCCAATTCCTCCGACGACTAAGACATTTGCACCACGTGCTATTTGTGGTACTACGACATAAATTAATAATCCAAAAGAAAAACCGAGTCCAGCAAAGGCAGCGATTGATTTTTTCCCCCCAATTACAATTGCGACTGTAATAAATAACAGTACTAATATGAGTAGACCAGGAAGACGATAATGGTCGGTGAGGTAGAGGCTGTTTTGGGATTCATTTCTGACTTGTAAAATAATGACATCATCATTTTTTTTGAAATCACGATCTTCTCCATCATCACCATTTTTCACCTGCTTTATCTCACCGTTTTGTTCATTCCCATTTGCATCGCAACAGTATTTCACACTGAAGGTTTGCTCAGCGCCATTTGTAGGTGAGAGAGTGTCGCGTACATCTGTGATTGTTCCACGAAAATAGCGCAGTTCGGACTCAGCATTGTTACTCACCGCAGGTGCGGTTTCTTGAGCGTGTAGGTTGCTTGGGCTAAAAAGCATGCTCATTGCAAGAAGGGCGCTGCTTGTGAGGAGAATAAAAAAACGGTTCATAGATATCTAGTATAAACCGTTTTTTTGCCTTTGACTACTGTGTATTTTATTGACAGACCATGCCAGTTTTGAGATTTGTGAGGTTTGCACGTAATAAGCCAAGATAGCCAGATGTTTGTTCTTCTGCGTTGAGAAAGCCTTCAATAGGGTTTAAGACCAAAGTTTTTACGCCTGCTTCTTGCGCAATTGTTTCAGCAAGTTTTGGGCTTGTGAGTGTTTCAAAAAACACATATTGCAGTTGCTTTTCTTTCACGAGTTCTGTGAGTTCAGCAAGGCGTGCGCTTGATGGCTCTGATTCAGGGCTGATTCCAGAAATTGGGTGGAGCGTTAGATTGTAGTCAGCGGCAAGATAGGAGAATGCATCATGTGTGACAACAAGGTCCCGAGTTTTGCAGGCTTCTGCTGAAAGTCCGGCTGTGTATTCTCTGTCAATGAGATCTAATTGAGCGATGAAATTTTTTGCGTTTGTTGTGTATGTTGCAGTATTTTTTGGGTCGGCTGTGGTGAGAGCTGCTTCAAGTGCAATGACTTGCTGTTTCATTAAGCGAGGGGAGAGCCAGATATGCGGGTCATACATTCCGTGTTCATGATCTTCTTCACTATCTGCGTGCTCTTCGTTATCTTCATGATGTTCATCTGCGTGTTCTTCTTCATCTGCATGTTCTTCCTCGGTGTTAGCAGAACGCAGTGTAACGGCATCTGCCATTTCCACAACAGTGATATTTTTTGTTTCAAGATCAGCGATTTTGGCCTCTGCCCACGGCTCAAGACCTGCGCCATTCATGATAAAGATATTTGCATTTTCAATTGTTGCAATGTCTTTTGGAGTTGGCTCAAAATCATGCGCATCAACTCCGAGGCCAGCGACACTGGTCACTGTTGCCTTGTCCCCAACAATTTGTTCGGTAATATTTTGTAAGACTTGGTTTGTTGTGACAATGGTAAGCGCATTGTCAGATGGCGTGTTATTTGTTTGAGTGCGTGGATTTTGGGCATAGACCGCAAAACCGATGGTGACTGCAATAACGGCAATCACGATAAGGATAAGAGTATTTTTCATATGCTCTACACACTAACGCAACTTAGTTGCATTTGCAAGAGAGCGGTGTGGACAACAGAAAAACGCCTGTATTTATTGGCAATTTTTGCAGACTCCTACAAATTCCAGAGAGTGGTCGAGAACACGAAAACCAGTTTGTTTTTTAATATGTTTACTTGCCGCAATGAGCTCTTGAGGCATGTCAACATCTGCAACTGCGCCACATTCAATACATTGAATATGATGATGATGGCTGCCGAGGGCGAGTTCATAGCGTTTCATTTGCTCGCTGCCAAATTGAACTTCTTCAATCAGTTTTTCTGTTAATAAAAATTCAAGTTCGCGATAGATTGTCGTTTTATTGACGGTGATTTTTTTGCGTTCAAGTGATTTGAGAATTTCTTGGACAGTGAGTGGGGTTTGAGATAAGAAAAATAATCCGAGAACAGCTCGGCGGGTTTGGGTGATGCGGTGGCCTTTTTCGCGAAGGCTTTGAATAATAGCGTCCGGAGTTGGAGAGTCTGATGTCTTCATGATTGTGTTGTATGTAATTTTGACGCGAAAGTCAATCGTGACTCGAATAAAAAAAGCAACGTAAATTCGAAAGGGCATTCGGTTCACGTTGGTCCGCAGAGTACCAACCAGATGGTTTCACGGATTTCAGTGAGTTTCGTGAAACCTATTTTTTCTGCGACGTGCTGTGCCCGCAAGCTATGAGTCTGCGCGAGTGTTGTGCGCGCTTGCGGAAATGCCCGCTCATTTTCTGTTATGGCTGCGTCGGCAAGTATGGATCCGACGCCGCGCCCTTCATATTTTTTCTTCACTGCCAGTCCTCCCCAGTGGAGGATAGCGTCAAGTTCTTTTGGGCCTGCATGACTATGCACAGCGCTTAGAAGCCGCGTCTGTGCATCGGCGGGTAGCCGTGAGAAT
>JBIIKE010000055.1:0-5093 GCA_044233365.1 Bdellovibrionales bacterium
TCATAAAGGCAAATTCATATCCGCGCGGAAACAACGTCATGTGACCAAAATCGGTAATCCAAAAATTACCCGTCGCTTGATCAATATGAATTTCATTCGGCTTAAAATGACCATGACACCAATATAATGGTTCATGTAGAAATCGTTTTTCAATCAGACGGAGCGCGCGATCTGCCGCCCCCATCAATTCCTCTGAAAGAAGGGATGCCTGACCATCATTCACATGCTGTGTGTTTGTCGCCAAAGCTAATGCACGCCAGCGATGAATTCGGGTAACGTGAAATTCACTGCTCGAAATCAAGCCACCATCTGGTTTCGTATATTGCGGATCTAGTGAGTCACGCGACTGCAAAGGAGAAACGGAAAAATGTGAACGATACTCAAAAAATGCTTGCAAAAAGGTAGCGCGCTCAGCTGCTTGAATTGGTGATTGAAAAACCGTCGCCTGCTGCGGCACAAATTCCATAATCATCCAACCGGCTTGCGGACTTTCAAGTGCGGAGCCATATAACGCAGGCACATGCATCCGTGCGCTAGTGTGACTCTTGGCAAAGAGTAATAAATTTTCTGGCTGATTCACCGCCCTGGGTTCATTGTAGACTTTCAACACCGCTGACTGACCCTGAAATGTTCCCGCATACACTAGGCTGCGTGGACTACCGTCATACCACGTTCCAAACTGCAAGCTTGACTGAGGAATAAAACCGGTTTGTCGAACAATCTCTTGTGCATGGATTTCAAGTTCAGATTGGGGATTGTTTTCAAGCATATATTTTGTGTGTGTAAATCTATGCTATACTATGAATGTTAATAAATCAATCATTTTTCTATGAAAAAAAGCGCATTTTCACTCTTGTTGGTCTCGCTACTTTTTATGGGACAGAGCTGTGGAGCAAAACAAGAAGCACCTACACCAGTGAATGTTCCAGAGAAAAAAATTATTCAAGTGGGTGAACCAGCCGAAGCCGGAGCAATCACGCATACAGTCACAAAAGCGGAACAACTAGATGCTATTCCTGCCTCTGCCACAATTGAGCAATTCAAAAATATTGCAGCGGACAAAAAAGCTACTGAGGGCTTTACCTATATCCATCTTACCGGTAAAACAAAAAATAACAGTGAACTCCCAGCGACGATTGATAGCAATGCATTAAAAATCATTGATGACACTGGCGAACAACATAAATTTGCGACAGATGTTACACTCTATGTTGAGGATGAAAAATTTCCGACGTTTATTGATGTAGCTCCAACAAAAACAGTTGATTGGGAAGCCTATTTCTTGGTTCCAAATGTTGCGAAGAATCTACAATTACAAGTCACTGATCTTCAAATCATTCCAGAAGCAACTGCCGAAATTGAATTGGGTATTGCGAATAAATAAAAAACTGGTTGCAGTGAGATTTTTACGGCGACAATAAGGCGTAGCGCAGAGGCTGAACAGCCGCGAGCACACGCCCCGTCGCCGAAAAATACTCACGAGACCAGTTTTTTATTTTGTCTCTAAATATGCAGCTAAGGCTTCTTGCCACGACCGCATTGGTGGAAGTTTCGTATTCAAAAGCATTGAGAATTTTGGTCGCGCGGCTGGACGCGGAAATTTGGATGCTGGAACTGGATTCAGCGTCATGTCTTTTCCAGTCTTGGTTTTTTGAATGCGGAAAATTTCTTGTGCAAATTCATACCATGTGCACGCTCCAGAATTGGTAATGTGAAATACACCTGGCTCAATTTCACCGGCCACGGCTTTTGTGATCAATACTTTTGTTTGCGCGGCAAGGTCAGGAGTGTACGTTGGCGACGCAAATTCTTCATCAACCACATCAAGCGTGTCGCGAGTTTCAGAAAGCTCCAGCATCATGTCCACAAAACTCTTTTTTGACATATCAGAAACACCTGGTTTTCCAAATAATTTACACGTCCGAGCAACAAAGACTTTTCCTCCTGCTGCCAAAACCTGCTCTTCGCCTGCTCGTTTACTGCGCGCATAATTACTTTGTGGATTTGGCGCATCTTCTTCTGTGTAGCCATCTTTTTGTGTGCCTTCAAAAACATAATCCGTGCTGTAATGCACAAAAATCGCATCAATTTCTTTGCACGCACGTGCTAAATTCCCTGGACCATCTGCATTCACTTTCATCGCAATCGCAAGCGGACCATCTTCTTCCGCAGCGTCTACTGCATTAAAGGCTGCTGTGTTAATCACAATCGCTGGTTTCATTTCTTGCAATTTTTCCATTACTGCTGCTTCATCTGTAATATCCAACTCATCACGATCCCAAACAATTGGTTCGTATTCAGCCAGTTCACGCGCAATATCCTGCCCAAGCATTCCATGACCGCCAACAATTAAGATAGGAGTTGGTAATTTATTTTCCATATTGGTTTTTATAATAATCAGCGTATTCTCCGCTCTTGATAGGCTTCCACCACCATTCATTTTCTTGAAACCATTCGATGGTATTTTTCAACCCTTCTTCAAACGTAAACTTTGGCTCCCAGCCAAGCTCTTTTTGAATCTTGGTCCAATCAACCGTATACCGTCGATCATGTCCTGGTCGATCTTTCACAAATTCTATCATGTCCTCGCCTTTGCCCATCAACGTAAGCATCAACTTCACAACATCAAGATTACTAATTTCATCAGTCATGCCGCCAACACAGTAGGTTTCCCCAATTTTTCCGCGGAGCAACACCGCTTCAATCGCACTGCAATGATCTTCCACATGTAACCAATCGCGGACATAAAGCCCATCGCCATAGACCGGCACTTTTTTGCCTTCGATCAAATTCGTAATCGCGAGTGGAAAGAGTTTTTCTGGAAAATGATATGGGCCGTAATTATTTGAACAATTCGTAATCGTAATTGGCAAACCGTAGGTGTCGTAATAGGCACGTACTAAATGATCACTCGCCGCTTTACTGGCTGAATACGGACTGTGCGGATCATACGGAGTTGTTTCGCTAAATTTTTCACCACCTTCAAGTGATAGCGCACCAAATACTTCATCCGTTGAGATATGGTGAAAGCGTTGAATCTTCAAAGCAACTGCCGCATTCAAAAGCACAGCTGTTCCTTCAACATTTGTTTTCACAAACTCCATTGGGTTAGTAATTGAACGATCAACATGTGACTCTGCTGCAAAATGCACAACAATATCAGCGCCTTGCATCGCGCTTGCTACTTCGTCGTAATTCAAAATATCACCTTTCACAAAGGTATAATTCGGATTCTCGGCAACATCTTTCAATGACTCCAAATTTCCTGAATAGGTCAATGCATCAAAATTCACCACTGTATCTTCTGGGTGCTCACGCAGCCAATATCGCACAAAATTTCCGCCAATGAAGCCGGCGCCGCCAGTCACAAATAATTTCATAGATTATTCTTTTGATAATTCCCAAAAATCTGCACCAAATACATCCCATGGCAGACGCTTCTCATCACACTCACTTGGTTCCGCAGAAAATGCGTTGTTCACAAAATAGACAATCGCTGCATTTTTATCCCATAAATTGGCCGCTCCATGCGCAACACCACGTGGAATATAGAGTGCCTTGGCCTTTCCGCCGCCTAATACAAATCGCATTGTTACACCTTCACTCGCGCTTCCTTCTCGAAAATCCTTCAAACCAATCAACAAGCGATGATGTGGTGGAATAAACCAAATATCTTCTTGTTTGAAATGTAAGTGCGTTGCCTTAATCACTCCAGGAACCATTTCAGAATAATTGACTTGCTTTACTTCAAAGTCTGGAAATTGTTGGTGCATGCCAGCTTGAAAACGACCAAGCTCCATGAACTGCCCACCATCATCAATCATCAGTGGCAATTCAATAATTTGGACACCTTCAATCTGTGGTTGTTTTGAATAGTCTTGCATTGTCACTTGCTCACGCACACTTGCGCTAATTGACTCTTTTGAAAGTGGTTCCATAAATATGTACGATAAAAAATTACAATTCAATAGTTGTGTTTTCGCCGAGAATCATTTTGTAGCCGTCATTTTTTTGTCGATCAACAATGGTTGCATTGTGTCCGATAATACTATGTTTAATATGCATATCATGGTGAATAGTTGCATCATCCATCACAATTGTTTCTTCAATTTTTGCATCACGAACAGATGTGCCGTTTCCAATGCAGGCATACGGCTTGAGCGTCGCATTTTCAATAACCGCATTTTCACCAATCACCACTGGACCTTCAATCACTGTGTTGCCCAAAATTTTTGCACCATTGCCAATATGCACAACACCGCTCATTTTCACAGAATCATCAACAACCGCTGCTCCATTATATTCATCCACCAGATTCATTAACAGGCTGTTACCCTCAAGCATATCGAGTGGCTTTCCAGTATCTTTCCACCAACCATCAACGACTTGGTATGATACTTTTTTTCCGTTATCAATCAGCCATGAATGCACATCAGAAATTTCTAATTCACCACGATCACTCATCGCAACACCATTGACTGCTTCATGCACTTCTTTCGTGTAACAATAAATTCCAGTCACTGCAAAATCAGACGGTGGATTTTCCGGCTTCTCTAATACACGAATAATGTTGCCTTCAGAATCAATTTCTGGAACACCAAAACGCTCTGGATCTTGCACTTTTGAAAGTGCTAAAAAAGCTGCGGCACCAGAATCCTCAAATCCTTTCACAAAATCAACAATTGAACCAAGAATAATATTATCACCCAGATAAAAGACAAATGAATCATCACCTAAAAACTCTTGCGCATTTTTAATCACATGTGCAACACCGAGCGCACCACCAACCTGCTCAATAAATGTTACTTTCAATCCCCACGCACTTCCATCGCCAATTATTTCCTGTAATGAATCGTCACCTTCATTGACGTTGATCGCGACTTCAACAATTCCAACTTCAGCAATTTTTTCTAGCGCATAGACAATGAGCGGCTTATTCACCAAAGGAATAAGATGCTTGTTTAATGAATACGTAATGGGACGAAGGCGTGTTCCACGACCTCCAGCGGCAATCAATGCTTTCATAAATACACTATTTTGGGGATTTTTTAAACAAAAGAAGCCAATGGGCTACACCGCAGATTACCACAAAC
>JBIIKE010000057.1:0-5042 GCA_044233365.1 Bdellovibrionales bacterium
GATGTATGCATCAAAAAAATATCCAGTCTATCCAAAATCTGATGCCTTATTTTTACATAGTGAGCGATTGGCGTTTGATCATCCTGTTTCTGGTGAGCGCATGACATTTGAAGCGCCGTTCCCAGAGCATTTTTCGTTGTTTGATTAATGGCGCTTTGCGGGTTATGCCTCTCAAAACCCGACGCTCACACGTTCGCTTACGAGAAGGTCTCACGACCTTCTTATTGTTTTGAGTAGGCACAATCCCGCCCGCACCTCTAAAAAATATTCAATTGACCAGAGGAGTAAAAGCCTTTATTCTAAAGATATTCTATGTCATTAAGCGCTCGCATTGCCAAAAATACCGCTATCCAAGCCGTTGGAAAAATCCTCGGTCTTGTGTTGGCGATTCTGGCTGCAGGCATCATGTTGCGCTACCTCAAAGATGAGGGGAATGGGTTTTATACGACCGTCACCGCTTTTTTGCAGATGTTTGGGATCGCCATTGATCTCGGCCTCTATATTATATTGATTAAAAAACTCTCTGGTGTATCAGACGCGGATTCCGTGGCAGGCAAGCGACCAGAGTCACGTATCGTGAATGTCATTTTTACGCTGCGCGTTGTCACGGCTGTAGTGGTGTTGGGTCTCGCGCCATTAATTGCGCTCTTTATTGGGCAATATAATGACAACTACTCACTTCCAGTTGTTGGAGCGATTGCGGCAACAACCTTGTTTTATTTTTTCTTGTCGATGAATCAGCTGTTGTCGGCAATTTTTCAAAAGTTTTTGCAAACCCAATGGGTCGCAATTGGGGAGCTGGCAGGGAAGCTTCTGCAATTTGGTTTAACGGTTTTGGTCGTTGCACTTGGTGGCTCAGTCTTTTGGATGTTGATGGTCTTGGTTGCAAGTGCGGGAGTGAATTTTTTCATTAACGTACTCGCGAGTCGCAAATTTATGCGTTTGCGATTTGCCTGGGACCGTCACATTGTCCATTCGATTCTCAAAGAAGCTTGGCCAATCGCGCTTTCGATTATTTGTACGCTGATTTATTTTAAAGGTGACACATTTGTGATGACATTTTTTGAAACGAAGCAGGTCGTCGGGCAATATGGTGCGCCGTACAAAATTCTCGAAGTGTTGGTGACATTTCCTGCGATGTTTGCAGGTCTCGTGCTCCCAATTTTAACGCAGGCATGGAACGTTGGCGATCGTGATCGTTTTCAGCAGTTGTTTCAGCGTTCATTTGCGGCGATCAGCATCATCGCTATTCCGATCTTGTTCGGTGTGCAAGTGCTTGCGCCTCAAATTATGACGCTCATTGCTGGGGCAGACTTTGCGAGTGACGCCGCTGGAATGCAACGCGTTGTGAATAGTTTACGGATTCTCATTCTCGCTACTACCGCGATTTATTTTGGGACATTGTTTGGGTATTTGGTTGTGGCACTCAACAAACAAAAAACCATGCTGTTCGGTTATGCCTTTGTCGCACTGACAGCTATGGCCGGTTACCTGATTTTCATCCCACGGTTTTCTGTGTATGGCGCGGCGTGGGTGACGGTCTACTCTGAAACAATGATTGTGCTCATTGGTCTCACAATCATCCTTCTCACAACGAGAATCAAATTGTCGTTTTACGCACCGCTGGCAGCACTAGCTTCAGCTATTATTATGTATCTTGTGCTTCGAGCTGTGTTGCCTTTTTCATCTGCATGGCATAGTCTTCCGGATACGCTCGAAGCCCTGATTACAGTCGTAATGTATGGCTTCATTGGAGCTCTCATCTATGGTATCGCGTTGCTACTAACTCGCGCCACTAGTCTCACAGAGATCAAATCATTAATTCACAAACGCGTTTAATTTTCACCTCTCCCATGTCGCATCAACCCCTCCGCATTGGCATTGATCTTGCCGCAACCGTTGGTCAAAAATCTGGCCTTGGTTTTTATGTTGAAAACCTGTATTTGGAATTGCAAAAAATCGCCGCAGATTCAGATGTCCATTTTGTGCCGATTGATCGTGTGCAAAAAAATCTGCGCACACCGTATCGGATGGCATGGGACCAAGCCGGCCTTCCATTGACTGCGCTCTCGAGAGGGGTCGACATGCTCTTCGTTCCAGCCTTTTCTGCGCCACGCTGGTTTCCAAAACCGGTTGTGATGACCGCTCATGATATTTATGGCATGAGTTATCCTGAGCAATTTAATGGGCTCGCAAAAAAATATTGGACACAGACTCTACCACAATCAATGAAGCGTGCGAACCACCTCATTTGTATTTCTGAATTTACGAAACAAGAAATCATCACGCATCTCCAAATTCCAGAAGACAAGATGACCGTCATTCCAAATGCTGCCGCATCATATTACCGTTTGCTCGATGATTCTGAGGCTGCCGCAACGCGCATTCGTAAGCTCGGTGTGCGCGCTCCGTTTATTGTTTCAACCGGAACAATTGAACCACGCAAAAACTATGAACGTTTACTTGACGCCTTTGCGTTTAGTAAACGCGGTGACCACCAACTCGTCATTGTGGGCAAAAAAGGTTGGAAATATGATGAGTTATTCAAAAAAGTTCGAAAGTATCATCTTGAAGACGCGGTGAAATTTGTCGATTATGTGGAGAATGAAGATATTGTTGCGCTGTACAACGCTTGTACATTTTTTGTTGCGCCTTCCTTATATGAAGGTTTTGGATTACCAGCATTAGAGGCTATGCAATGTGGTGCGGCTGTAATGGTTAGTCAAAATTCGTCGCTGCCAGAAGTGGTTGGTGATGCTGGAATGTTGTTTGATCCGTTTGATGCTGATGATATCCGCAAACGAATGGATTTATTATTTGGTGATGTGAATCTTCGCCGCGCAATGCAAGTCCAATCGACGGCCCGTGCAGAGTATTTTTCTTGGGAGAAGACAGCTCAACAGACTCTCGCGGTTTTGCGCAAGACATACGAACAAGTGAAAAAATAATATGGACGCAACGCGCTTGAAACAACTTGCCTGGCAGAGCGTGATAATTGTCGTATCAGTCGTTGGCGCGGTTGGTCTTGGATACCTTCTTGTGCGCTTTCCGCTCGAATATACATTGGCCGCAATTTTTGGCCTTGGCATTCTTTTTGGATTGATCCGTAGTCCGTGGTTTGGTTTTTTGGCCTTGGCATTTGCTCTTCCATTTGAACGCATCGGCTCCGTTGATATTGGGGGAATGACCCTGAGGCCGTCGCAAGTGATTATTGCATGTTTATTGCTGTATGTTTTTTTAGGGATCGCAAAACGTGATCCACGGATCGTCCGTTTCCACTATCCAATTGCAATTCCGTTGGTCTTGTATGCAATCGTTGCTGGATTTTCATTATTAAATGCCCCAAATCTATCGCGCTCGGTCAGTGTTCTCATATTTGTCTTGTTCACCATGTCGGTGAGTGCAGTGGTGCCGCTATTTCTCAACACAGAAAAAAAATTACAACTCGCAACGCGCGTGCTGCTCGCTTCAATGGCTGTCGTGACCGTGTTTGGAATTTATCAATGGGTCGGAGATTTTATTGGGTTACCGCCAGCGTTGACTGGTTTGCGTGAATTGTATACCAAAGATGTCTTGGGATTTCCGCGTGTTCAATCAACCGCGCTCGAACCACTCTATTTTGCCAATTATTTATTATTGCCATTGTGTCTGCTCACAGCGCTGTTCATTCGCGGCTCAAAATTGATCCCGGTGTGGTTACAACTTGGGCTACTCGCACTCGGTTTTGCGAATCTCGCACTCACTGTCGCGCGTGGTGGTTATATTGCGATGGCCGGTTCGCTGACTGTATTGATCGTTTGGTATTTTGTGAATCAACGGTTATTTTCTTGGCGCGTGGTGTTGTCAGTCCTTGGCGTGCTCTGTATTGGCGTCATTGCTGCAACACAGCTTGAGCAATTCGAGGGAATGACAGAAAAAATTCAATCGCATGTGTTGAATATTTTTGGCGGTGCGTCATTTAATGAACGTGCACTCACATTCGAGCAAGCGACCGCGGCATTTCAAACTCATCCGTGGATTGGAATCGGGCCAGGAAGCTTTGGTCCGACGGTCAGTCCGCATCCGATGATCCAGCCAGAAACCGGTTGGGCAATTGTGAATAATGTGTATTTAGAAACCCTGGCTGAAACTGGTGTCTTTGGAGCATTGGCGTTGTTTAGTGCGGTGTTGATTGTGATTCTGCGATCGATTTACGCGCTAACCTATGGAAAAAATACGCAAATTCAAACCCTACTGATAGCAACTCTTGCCGCATTTATTGGCATATTGATTCAATATAATACATTTTCAGTGCTCTACATTATTCATATTTGGTTTGTGATTGGTTTTTTGATTGCGCTTCAGAATATTGCTCTGGCGCAAGATGCAAAAACTTCGTAAGATAGAGTCATGATGGTATTTTTTGTTCTGATCGGATTATTCAGCGTTGTGTTTGTAGTCTTGAGCCTACTGCGTCCGCTCTTGGGAGCTGGGTTGATTGTCGCGACGTTGCCGGTCTACCAAATTCGTTTTGAGATTGGACAAATTCCGTTCACACTCTTGGAGTTGATGATCCTGCTGTTTGTGATTGTTGTGTGTGTTCGTGAGTGGAACGCCTTACGTGCGCTCCTAAAAAAACCGCCGTTTGTTCCAGCTCTGCTTGTACTGGGATTTTTACTTATTGCAACAGCGTCACTTTGGTGGACACCTCAACTTACTGCTGGACTCGGAATTTGGAAGGCCTATTGTGTTGAGCCCGTCTTGTTTTCACTCGCGCTGTATTTGATTTTGAAAAAAAAGAGTGACGTCGCATTTTTGCTCAGTTGTGCTTGGGGCCTCGCGCTGGTTGTTTCACTTGTCGCGCTGTACCAGTTCGCGACTGGCATTGGTATTCCGGAACCGTGGAATGTGTGGCCTGACCGCCGAGCGGTTGGTGTTTTTGAGTATCCCAATGCGGTTGGGCTATTACTTGCACCGATTATCATGACTGCCATCGCATGGCTCATCCATTCAAAAGATTGGCTCTCGTCGTGGGAGATCACACCTGTGCAACAAAAAATTAT
>JBIIKE010000058.1:0-5020 GCA_044233365.1 Bdellovibrionales bacterium
TTTTTTCTTCTGGTTCTTTTTCTGCTTCAGGCGGCGCGTGTTCCATTTCTTGTTCGTCTTCCATTGATGTTTCGTTTTGTGTCATAAGCGTTTTTGTTGCTGATTCATAAATTGTTCGAGCGCCTGAAGGATGTTGATGTTGTGGTTGTAATCCATCCGCATTGGCCCAAGAATGCCGAAGACCGATTGTCTGCCATCTTGGTCATATTCTGCGACGATCATGGCACAATGACGCGACACTGGATTTTTATCTCCAATAAACACCTCAATGTCTTTTTCCATTTTCGATCGTGCGGAATCCAATACGCTTTCCATGTCTTCGAACATATCTGACACTTCAAGCATCATCTCACGACCGTCAACAAACTCTGGCTTGCGAAGCATGTTGGCGATACCCGTATAATAAAATTCTTCGCCATCAATACTCATCACGACCATTTCATCAGTGAGTGATGAAATCGCGCGAGCCATTTGCTTTGCGGTTTGCACAGCGCTGTCTGGCGCACTCGTCGCCGCTTCAGACAATTGATGCTGCTGTCGCTTGGTGAGCGATCGTTTATGCAGAAAATGGGTAATGTAATATTGATACCCCATTTCTGTTGGGATTCGACCGGCTGAGGTATGCGGTTGTTCAATGTAACCGCCTGTTTCCAGCTCTGCCAAATCGTTGCGCAATGTTGCTGGTGAGACGCCAAAATCATGGTCATCAAACAGCTGTTTTGAGCTGACCGGTTTTGCGGTTGCGATATATTGCTCGACAACGGCTTGCAAAATCGATTCTAAACGCTCTGTGTTCCCTAATTGGGTCATAGTTTTTGAATTAGCAGTCTCTTGTTGAGAGTGCTAATTCAGTATGCCAAAAAACCTTTGAACGTGTCAAGGGGTGCTTATTTTTTTGATATAAGTAGTATTTTTTGGTACCCGCACGGGGAATCGAACCCCGATTGCCGGAATGAGAATCCGGCGTCCTAGCCGTTAGACGATGCGGGCATACGCAAAAACCAGCGTATCAGAGCTGGTTTTGCTTGTAAAGAAAATATAACGCTCTTTGCTCTTATATTTTTCCCCAATCAGTCACATCTTCAGATCCACGCGGGGCTGTGTCTGGCTCTGGCGTGTGTTGCTTTTTCCACTCTTCTTGCCTCTCATCATCGAATGGTTGGTCATTTGGATCTTCAATGTCAACCGGAACTCCTGTGTCTCGCTCTCTTTCTCGTTCTCGCTCCTTCTTCTTTCGCTCAATAACCAATGGATCAACACCATCTTCTTCTGGAGTATGCAATAGAATTCGATATCCTCGTTCTGGCATATATGTGATATTTAGTTTTATTGTCCAACCAACACCGCTTGTTCGACCAGCCGATGTGAATAGCCGTATTCGTTATCGTACCAGGCAATCACCTTCACCATATTCCCTGCCACGACATTCGTCATTTGCAAATCAACAATCGAGGAATGCTTATTGCCGATAATATCAGAACTGACAATCGGGTCATTGGTCACAGCAAGAATACCTTTCATCGCTGGACTTTCTGAAGCAGCAGTCAGCGCCGCGTTCACTTCCTCAATAGTCACATTTTTTTTGAGAACAGCCGTAATGTCAGACACTGAACCAACCGGTGTTGGAACGCGCAAAGACAATCCATCAAAAATATTTTTCAGCTCCGGCACAGTTTCCGCAGTCGCAATGGCAGCGCCTGTTGTTGTCGGAATAATATTGATTGCGGCAGAGCGCGCCCGGCGTGGATCTTTGTGAATCCCATCAACCAGATTTTGATCAGCGGTGTATGAATGCACCGTCGTCATCATCGCTTTCTCAATGCCGAATTCTTGTTCGAGCACTTTCATCACCGGCGCGATACAATTGGTTGTACAACTCGCATTTGAAAGGACGCGATCTTTTTCTGGATCACGCATATCGTCGTTGACGCCAATCACAAATGTTCCAACTGGATCACCGTCTTTTGCAGGTGCAGAAATAATCACGTTCTTGGCTCCAGCGGTCAGATGCTTACTCGCCCCTTCTTTGTTCGTAAACACACCAGTGCATTCGAGCACGACATCCACTTCCAAATCGCCCCACGGCAATTGCGTTGGATCTTTTTCTGCAAACTTCCGCACTTTCACGCCATCAACAATCAAATGCCCTTCGTCACTTGTGACATCTGCATCAAACGTATGATAAATCGAATCATATTTCAGCGCTTGCACAGCCATTTCAACAGTGTTCAAATCATTGATCCCAACAATTTCCATTTCATCACGATGATTTTCCCAAGCGATTTTAAAGGCCATTTTTCCAATTCGTCCAAATCCGTTGATTGCGACGCGTACTTTTTTGTCAGCCATACATATATTTTATTGATTGATAGAAGTATTTTAGCATATTTTGCGGCTAATTTCAATAGCATGTACACTATATGAATGGAATTTTTGCAGTTGATTCAGGATGCATTAGTGCAATACGGCTGGCTTGGTTTGTTCGCCGGCGCGTTTTTATTTGGTGAAACAATTATCATTTCCAGTGCATTGATTGTATTTTCTCAGGGACTGTCCGTTCCCCTCGCTGTTGGACTGGCGTTTCTAGGAACGGTGTTGTCTGACCTGATCTGGTTTTTACTAGGCTCATCTGTGGTGCGGAGGCGGCTCGAGCGGAATGGTACGTGGGACAAACATCACGATTTTATTGCGCGGTTAAATCAATTGTTTGGCAAACGCCCATTTTTGATTTTACTGGTAATTAAATTTTTATATGGCACGCGAATTTTGACGATTGTGTATTTGTCCGTCCGCAAAATGCCAATCTGGCAATTTCTTTTCTTTAATTCATTAGGCACAATATTATGGCTTAGTGTGTTATTTGGATTATCAAAAGCCGCTGTTGAAACTGCAATGTCAGTCGGTGACACACTTGGCACAATTCAGATAGTAATCGTCAGTGGTGTCGTCGTCTTTATTGTGATAAAACTCTTGAATCTATGGATTACAAAGCGCTTGGAAAACAAGTAACCGCAATTATTCCGATTTACAACGAAGGTTCTCGTTGTCGGGCGATTTTAGATGTCATTACACACTTCCCGTTTGCGGAAATCATTGTGGTGAATGACGGATCAACAGATACTACAGCAGACATTGTTCGAGAATATCCGCAGGTGCGCTTGATTGATTTACCTGTAAATGGCGGTAAAGGTGCGGCGATGGATCGTGGAGTTGCAGAAAGTGCCACAGAGTTTGTATTTTTTTGCGATGCTGACGTCACAGGGCTCAATGAAAAAATTATTGCTGGAATTTTAGAACCGGTTGTGAGTGGCGAACGTGAAATGTGCATTGCAACACGCGGCCGTAAAATGTTTGTCATTCATGCGTTTATTGAAATCTGGCCGTTAATGGGCGGCGAACGTGCTTTGACTCGTCAATTATGGAATCAAGTGCCGGCTGAATATAAACATCGATTTGCTATCGAAGCGGCCTTAAATTTTTATGCAAAGTATTATAGCCGTGGCTATACAACGCGCATTTTTTCTGAACTCTCTCACGTCATGAAAGAACACAAATTTGGCTGGATTGAAGGAACCCGCCGGAGATATGTCATGCTCTATGAAGTGATTCGCGCTGAATTATTACTCCAGTTCACGGCTGTGCCTGCTGCTGTTCGTAATATTCGCAGCACCTTGCGGATATTGACTGGCAGCGGTCTTGCAGCACTCTTTGGTTTATTTGTGATGTTTGCTGGCTGGTTTGGACCAAGCTCACTCGCTAACCTCTGGCTCAATCACGCACTGCGTGATGACGCAAATCCCGTGATCCCAAAATTTCTTGTCTGGCTCACACAAATTCTTAGCGTTACAACGATTGAACTGATTGGCATTTTTTTGGTGGTAGCAAATCTGACTGTTTTTGGATTACAACTCAAACGCTTAAACACGCTTTTACGCACTACAAAATGGACTCTCAGGGATATTCTACTGAAACGCAGCAATCCAAATGACCCGCTATTTATAGCAACCGAGGCTGAATAACTTATTTGTTCGACCAATCGTAATCTGCAAATGCCCAGTTGGCGAGTTTTTTGGCCTGGGTGAATCGACTAGGATCTGACTCTGCGCCAAGGATAACGACGATTACAGAATCATCTTCACCCCCACCAGCTGATTCAGGCACTGCTATTTTGACAACGAGGCAATACCCGGCCTGTGGGATGTAGCCCGTTTTTCCAGCAATCACATCAAATGAGCGGTCATACAATAACTGATTCGTTGTGAAAATAGTGTTTTTGAATGAACCATCAAGTGTTTCTTGTCGATGTGTCGCTTGCCCGGCTGGTGTGGCGATTGTCTCGTTCCAAAATGCCACTTGCGCCAAGCGTGCAACATCTGAAACTGTCGCGGTGTTTTTTGCTGACAAGCCCGTCATGTCCGCAAACGTTGTGTTGCGCATCCCAATCGCGCGGGCTTTTTCATTCATTTCATTGATGTACGCTTCATCGTTGAGCGTTGTAGTATGTGCCAGGCCAACGATCATGTCATTATTACTCCCAACGATCGCGCCATTTAATAAATTCAGCGTCGACAACTGGGCACCATGTGGCAAATTCAGTTCTTTCCCGTCTGGCTGGTCTTCTTCTGGTGCAAAGGTATGAATATGCTGCAGCCCCTCTTGCGGCTGATGATCAAACCACACCAGCGCGGTCATGAGCTTGGTGATTGAGGCAATCGGCAAAGTAGTATCTGGATTTTTTTGCCACAAAACATGTTGTGATTTTGAATCAATAATAATAGCTGCCCGAGCTGCAATTGCTGGATCTACCTGTTGTGACTTTTTGATTGGAGCTGCCTCGGTGTGGCTCGCATGCATTTTTTGCAACACGCGCCATTCAAAATCCTCAGATTGTTGAGTCACTTCTTCAGTTTGTTTCGCGCTATCAGATGTCACTGTTGGAACAGGATACACACCCGCATTCATTGCCATAGGAAGCGGCACTTGCAAAAGCGATGAGATGACAATAAATCCGGTGATGACG
>JBIIKE010000014.1:0-13845 GCA_044233365.1 Bdellovibrionales bacterium
CGATGGTTCAGCTGTTGCGAGTGGTGTGACTGGAACAACAACGACAGACAGTGATTTATCAGACGGCGCCTACTATTACAGTATTTTTTCTTTGGATGATGAAGGTGATATTTCTGTTGCAGCAACCGCGACAGTTACAGTTGACACCGTGACGCAATCACCAACATTGTCATCGCCAGGGTCAGGATCGATGAATCGAGTGCGTCTGCAATATGCTCTTCCAGAAGCGCCACTTGCCGGAAGCGTGCGTGTCACATTCACGAATGTAGCAACCAGTGGTACGGTAGTATTCCAAATGGAAAATAGTCAGTCAGTGAATTTTCTGTTTAATCCTGCAGATAGTGGCAATCAAGTCAATTTTGATAATCTTTCAAATATCAATACGATTACGCCAAGCGCGATGCCGGTCCTTGCTGACGGAACATATACTGTGACACTCAGTTATCGCGATAGTCGTAATAATCCAGCCACCACTGCTGTGGCAACAGGCGTCATCATTGATACGACAACACAAACTCCAACATTGACATCCCCTGCAAGTAGTAGTTTTAATAATGCGTTGCAATTGCAATATTCTCTTCCAGAAGCGCCACAATCAAATACGATTTCAGTGGCATTTGCAAATGGAAGCGGTACAACAACGTTGTCGATGGACACAACGCAGTCAGTCAATACAACACTTCAACTTTCAAGTTTATCTGCTTCTAGTCATGTGACTTCTGCATCAGCATCAACTTTGGCAGATGGTGTGTACACAGTGACACTTAGGTACCAAGATGCACTTGGAAATCCAACAATATCAGCTGTCGCGTCTACTGTGACGCTTGATCGGGGAGCGCCGACGATTTCATTGCTTGGCAATTCCGCAGTAACAATCACAAAAGGTGATACGTACACGGATGCTGGAGCAACGGCGACAGACGCAGTGCAAGGGACACTCACAAGTAGCATTGTAAAGACTGGTAGTGTTGATGTGAATACTGTCGGGAGTTATACATTACGCTACAATGTGCAAGACAGTACAGGAAATGTTGCAGCAGAAGTGACTCGCACAGTGACAGTTGCAGCTCCCGCAGTTGTTTCAGAGCCGGTTGTGGAGACGACTCCAACAACAGACAGTACAACAACTGATCATGGAAAAATCACTACCGTCACAAAAAGTAATGGCGAGCTCAGAGTTGTCTATGATAATGCCGCGACTCGGACGTTGACACCGTACGGTGCATCAAAAAATTTCCGATATGCGCTATCAACGGATAAAAAACGCATCGTCGTGACGAATGGCAAAGATGTTCGTGTGTTTAAAAATGGGGTGCAAGTAACGAAAAAAATAATTGGAAAAACAGCCTACACAAATGCGAATTATCGGATTGTAGTCAAAAAAGTATATAATGGGTATGATTCAGTATTTATTGCAACAGCGAAAGGAAAGGCTGCTCGAGTCTACGCACTCCGTCTCACAAGCTCAAATACACTCACAAAACAGAAATCTCACACTTTCTCGATTCAAGATCTTTCCAAACCAGGATTGTCAGTGAACAAAACCAACAAGCAGGTGACAGTTGCATACGGAAAATCAGGGAAACGAGTGAGTCGAACGTGGAAGCTCACAACAGATGGCACGTTTCGTTTAATACAATAAGTAGTTTTACACCAACAGCGAGCCTCGGAATCCGCGCGCCGCGTAATATGATTCCGCGCCGTTGTGATACACAAAGACGTGATCATATCGTCGGTCAGAAAAGAGAGCGCCGCCGCGTTTTCGGATTTCTGCAGGAGTTGCGATCCAGCTGGATGTTTTGGTGTCGAATTCGCCAAGGGTTTGCAAGAAGCGATAATCTTCTTCTGTGAGAATTTCAATGCCTATTTCTTTTGCCGCATCAAGTGCGCTATTTTTTGGCTTGAAGGTTTTGCGAGAATTGAGGGCCGCGCGGTCAAAGCAAAAACTTCTGCGACCTTTCGGACTTTCTGGAGAGCAGTCAACAAACCAGAGTTCACCGGTTTTTTTATTCATGCGAACAACGTCAGGTTCACCACCGGTTTCTTCCATGTGAAAGAGTGACCAGAGCGCTGCAGGTTTTTTTGCAAGACGCGCTGCAACAGCATCCCAGTTCACGCCTTTATGACGATTCATGTTTTTTTCAAACCGTTCTTGGAGGGTTATCAGAAGCTGCTCTTGTTGTTTTGCGGACAGCGCTTTTTTTGCCATAGATTTTTTAGAAAAAAATAATTTTTTTTATTCTAGCAACCTTTCTATTTTTAGTCATTACGCACTGATTGCGTATTTTTGATAATATTGTACAGTGCAAAGAGAACATCATTTATATTTAAATTTATGGCAGAGTTACCACCTCCAATGCGCAAAAGATATATTGGAGAAGGCGCAGAAACAACTGTGCATCGTCTACAACGCAGGGAACGCTCTGGTGAGCATCGTCTTGTTATAAAGCCATTTGAATATCGGTATGGTGATGACCATGGTTTTAATGCAGCGAACAAAGAAGAGCTTGAGAAAGAGATTGCTCAGCTGGCGACAGAGTATGGTGAATTTATTCCAGAATATAGAATTGTTGAAAACCCAAAACACAAAGGAAAGTTTGTGTTGGTACAATATTTTATAGAAGGTCCAACAGGTGCTGAGATCAGTGTATTTGATTACACTCCAACTGATTTTGAAAAACTAGATACTCAAAAACGGATTACTCAATTTGTTGAGCGACTGAAAGAAAATTTTACAAAAATTGCTAGGGGTGATAACGGAATTCTTCCAGATTTGAGCGAAGGGAATCTTTTGTTAGATCAGAATGAATATCTCTATTTGATTGATTTAACAATTGATAGATATGTAGATGGAAGTCCTCTTACAGCAGATGATTTGTATTATAATTCTGTGATTATCGCTCAATTAGAAGTGCTTTCTGGTAGAGTTGGGTTGAATGAATTACGCAGTGATCCAATATACGCTGATTTGTTCAAAAATTTTGCAACAAGATTTGATGCTATTGAAGATTCAGAGAATATGAATGAACTATATAGTCTTTTGACAGATATAAGGAAGGAAATTCAGGCTTCACAAAATAGTGAAGAATAAAGAATTTCTTTAATTGTACACCATGAATGTTTTAAAAAACAACTCGTTCATGTGACTATAGCGCTCCTGCTTTTCATTATAATCTTTCACCTGTGCGTTCTTGTAGGCGCTATTCCATATTTTATTGTGTGGTGCCGGTCGACTGGGTAGTCTTTTTGCCATGCGAGCATTTGAAGCTATTTCATTTTTTGCAATTCGTACCAGAGTTTCTTTTTTTAGATGCTTTTTGTGGTTTCGAATAGCTAGTTATTCGGTGTGGATTCAATAATCCACTCAATACCGTATTGATCTCGAAACATCCCCATGTAGAATCCCATGCCATCAGACATCGGTACTTCAATAGCACCGCCTGCTGAAAGGCCGTTAAAAATTCTATCAGCTTCTTCTTTGCTTTCTGCGCTCACTGCAATTTTGCTTCTATTTTCATTTTCATTCACGCGGCCCATTTCTGGTGGAACATTATTGGCAATGAGGCGATTCTCTTTACCAATCGGCAAAGAAATAAACATTCCATTTTCTGCTTTTGTTACTTCACCGCCAAACACGGATTGATAAAAATCAAATGCTTCTTCAGCGTTGCCATTAAAGTTGATCCAAGGATTTATTGTCGCCATAGTGTGTAGAGTGTTGAATAAATATGTATTTTTAAATAGTATTGTTATTTAAACATAAAGAGACCTATAAGGCCATATGAAATGACAGGGAAGAGTTTAGGTTTACTATAAAAAAAGAGGCGGAGTGGTCAGTTCCGCAAATGATGTTTTTGGCATCATTTTTATTTATTGACCGCCTTCATCAGAAGGTGATGTCCCACTTGCTGGGGGATTCATCGATGATGCCGCCGTTGGTGCTCACGAAGGTGAGGCCTTGCGGGCCAACACGGAAGCCGTGCTTTCCGCCAGCAACAAACCGCCAGCAGTCTGCCGGCCCAACCTCGCGACCGTTGTCCTCATCATCAGAGAGGATGATGGCCGTGCCCGAGACGATGCCCATGTCTGCATCGACCTCGTGAGAATGCAGAGGGATCGTGCAGTTCGGCTCGACCGTGACCAGTACGCTCTGCGGAGTGCCGCGGGCAGGTTGCTGCGATCCCAGGGGGCGAATCGTGACACCCGGCAAGTCCGGGCGACTGAAGGTTGGAGCTTGCATGACAGACATTGCTGTCTCCGTATGGTGCGTCCACCGAGTTATTTCAGTGGATAGACAAATGCTACTGTGAGCCAAAAAAATAGTCGATATTAAACCCATTTTTTTATTTAATCGTATATAAAAGTTGACTTATTACTTTATTTTAGGTAAAAAATAAGTGTCAAAATATACGTCATTTTTATGAAAATATCAAAACGTTTGTGTCAAAACCTTGGGCTGACACCCGATCAGGCGCAGGTCTATATTGCTGGCCTTGAAATGCCACAGGCCTCAGTGCAAGATTTGTCACGTCTTTCCGGAGTCAAACGAACAACAATCTATTCGTTTATTGATGAGCTTATTGAAAATGGTTTTATTGTGCGGAAAAAGAAGAATAAGCGGTATCTGTATTCTTCCGTACATCCACGTCAGTTATTGGAGCTGGAGAAGTCTCGAGTCAAAGAGCTTGCTGAGACAACGATTCCCGAATTAGAGGCGCTGTTCAACGAAAAGAAACACAAGCCGTCTGTATTGTATTTTGAAGGAGTCTCCGGTATTCAAGAGGTGTATGCGGATATGTTAAAGGAGCGAAAACCAATTTTGGAATTAGAAGATTTAGAAGCGATTAAAGATGTGCTTCCGAAAAGTTTTTTTGAGTATTTCCCAGCGGAACGTGCTCGACGGAACATCACGCTCAAAACTATTTCACGAGATTCGAAAGCCGGCCGTGAGTTTGCCAAAAAGAATAATCCATTGCTTCGTGAAACAAAATTTGTTGAAGCAGCGCAGTGGAAAACAGATATCAATATTTATGGTAACAAGGTGGCTATTATGAGCTTTCGGTCTGCTATCCCATATTGCGTATTAATAGAGGATGAAAATATTGCAGAAACACTCCGGACTGCGTGGGAGATGATGTGGGCGAAAGAATAGCCAAGAAAGGTTTGATATAAAAAAAGAGCGGAGTGGTCAATTCCGCAAACGACAGCAACGGTGCCGTGATTTTTTACGACCAGTAGCGCCTAGTCCCAGCAGAGGAATTCCTCAATCCTTGCCTGGACAGCGTCGTTGAGTCGCACGTTTGGCAGGCGTGTGTCTAAGAACGATGGCGCCCAGAGAACACGTCGATCCCAGAGCTCTTGATCAGAGTCGTATGATTCTACGACGCTCCGATAGACGTGCAGCGCACCGGCTGCAATGATAGGCAGCGCTTTGGTGTTGATGCGCATTATGTCGGTGAGCAGCGAGTTTGTATTCGTTGGCTCCATTTCCATCTCAATTACCTTGTGAGCCAGTTGACGAATTGTTGGAGCGAGCTCCCCTTCGGTATTCGAGAGAACGATCAACAAGTCGCCCTCAAGCTGTAAAACAATGAACCAATACAAGCCACAACGCTTGCGCCAGTCATGGTGCATGATGAGTCGGGAGTAGGCAGAAGGGGCGTGCAGGGTTCTGACAATAGGCATAAGAGCCTCCAATTTGGTGTGTTGACATTCTATAGACGATACGATAATTTCTAAATAGGTAGAATAACAAACTATTAAATATATTCTAAATTTAGCTAAATAAACTGTATAATAATTTTGACAATATGGAGAAAGAAATAGCAGAATTTCTCACTGCATTTGATTTATCAGAAAATGAAACAGCGGTATATATTGCGAATCTCCAATTAGGTAACGCTTTAGTCAAAGATATTGCAAAAAAGGCACGACTCAATCGAACGACCGCCTATAATATTCTTCTCAATTTACGCACTCAAGGATTGGTGTCTAGCTATAAAAAAAGTGGAGTTATCTATTTTAGCGCAACGGCTCCAGTGCATATCGCAGATCTCATTGATAAGCGCATTGAAAAGCAGGAGAAGCTCAAAAGTCATTTGCAGGAATTACTCCCTCAAATGAATAGTATATTTCAGTCCGCGGGCCGTGGTGTAAATGTGAAAATATTTGAAGGTATAGAACATATTCCTGAGATTTATCGGAGTGTATATAAGAATGCTCGTTATCCAGATGAAGGGCTTGAGTTTACGAACTGGGGTGGCAAATATGACTTCTTTCCACAAACAATGCGAGAAAACTTAATTGAAGAGTTGCGTAAAAAAGATATTACAGTGCGTTCGTTGTTAGTTGAAGATACGCTCACGCGGAGTTGGCACAAACGAGATCACGGAAAGGGAATGAGAAAAAATATTCGGTTGTTACCAAATCCGGGTTGGGATTTTTTCGCTAATTTAGAATTAGTTGGTAATAAGATTGCGGTTGTGACGTATAAAGATGAAGTTGAGTTTCAAGGATTACTGATTGAGAGCGATGAATTTGCTGCGATGTTTCGTTTTATGTTTGAGAATCTCTGGGATAGTGCAAAAGAGTAAAATTTTCATCCTTGTATTTGATTTATTTGGATAAAAAACTCCGCGTTTATTTTGCTCGTGCAATGTAGACATATGCCATTGGTATTTGTGAATTATAGTAACGGGGATGCGACTGTGAAAACGCGCTTGATATTGGGAGGCAGGAGACTTTTTTTTCAATCACAAAATAGCGTTCAAGAATTTCTTTATACACTGCATCACTTTTAAAATAATGCGAGAATATACCGAGTTCACCTTTGTTCCCATGATGAAATTGATACAATTCCCCATTATAAAATTCTGCCTGTTCCTTGTTCTGTTCATATTCTGGATTGAGTACTGCAAAAATATAGCATCCACCTCTGTGAACAATTTCTGCAGCTTGTTTTATGTGTTCATCAAATTCCTTAATCGTTAGATGCATTAAAAAATTACGAGAAATAGCAATGGTCGGTTGTTCAAAGAGGGGGATGGGTTCATCAAATGGCAATGCTATTTGCATCGAATTGAATTCTTCGCTGACAGTAAATTTTTGAAATCGTTGATT
Source organism: Bdellovibrionales bacterium (assembly GCA_044233365.1). GTDB lineage: Bacteria > Patescibacteriota > Patescibacteriia > UBA9570 > XYC2-FULL-38-9 > CALKUP01. The sequence continues at coordinate 7,120 of JBIIKE010000014.1, forward strand.
CGCATCTTCAACAAGACGGCGCTCAGATTCAAGTCCGATATAACGCTTGATATTTTTCCGTGCGTCACGGATGATGCTTGGGTCAACAGTACAGAGCCCAGGAACATTACGCGGTTGTTTAATGCAAAGATCAAACGCGAGAGAAGATGTGCCAGAACCAAAGTCGACAATAGTTGTTGGGGATTGCATGGCAGCAAGAGATTCAATAATCAGAGGATACAGCGTTGGATTGATCACATAATCAATTCCAATATTTGTTTCGGATTGCTCAAGTTCGCGCCATGACGGAACCCAGTCCGGTTGTGTTGTAATATTCATATTACAAGAGTCTAGAATATATACTGTATTGTGTACGTAAAATTAGTTAAAATATGTATTTCCTTAGTAAAAAGACTTTAAATAAAGGCTAAAATATGTATTGATTTTTAACGAAAAGTACGTTATCATACACATATGACAAAGAATCAACTGCAAAAAGCGTTAGAGGCATATGGATTTACAAGGCGTGAAGCAGGTGTGTTTTTGGCGCTTGTTGAATGTTTAGAAGGGCCTGTGACAGAAATTGCGAATGAAGCGAGTTTGCCGAGAAGTACCGTTCAAACTATTTTGGAGAAAATTCGTGAAAAAGGATTTGCAGAAACATTTACAAAAAATGGAGTACTGCATTACACGCCAACAAGTTTGAATAAATTGGTCACAGACTTAAAAGAAAAAGAAGAGATCATTCAAAAAGCCTTACCTTCGTTACAGGGTCTTATTGATTCAAGAAAAGAAGGAAGCTCATTGCAAGTTGTCTATGGGACGGCAGGTGTGCATTTAATGATTTGCTCGATTTGTATCGAGGGGGACTCCGAAATGTATATGCAGTTTCTAATACCACTAAACTGATAGAGCTGTTCCCAAAGTTTTTTCCAGAGTGGGCACAAAAAGAAGCGGTCTATCCAGTAGATGTACAAATGCTGGTGCCAAATGGAGCAGCAGTGCATGATAATACAAAAGCAAACTCACGAATGAGCCTTCGTTTTGTTCCGCAGAAATATGCATTTCCAGGCGATATGACAATTGCCGGTTCAAAGGTTTTCTTCTTTCACTTAGAGGAAGAAAATCCACATGTCTATATTATTGATTCAAAAGAAGTTGCAGAAATTCAAAGTAGTATATTTCATTTGCTGTGGGAGCTGAGTGAGTAGAACTGGGGATTTCTTTCAGAAATATATCAAAAGCCGCTCGGTGTTGGACGCGGTTCAGAATTTTGTTACTATTGAACTATAACCATCTCATGTAGCTATGAAGGAAATTAATAATGGTCGTAGAATAGAAAAACGCAGGAAGCCACAATGGCAAATAGCTATTGAGCGTGCACGAGAAGAGGCGATGTCACTGCTTGAAGCAGAGGCAAGTGATATAGCGGGTGCTCACGCAATGGCTCGTTTTCTCGCGAGACAAATCGACGGGGTAGAGTATAGAGCTATAGCGAATGAGCTCGAGGCAGATACACGAGGACAAGTGTTATTTGAAGATCACACTTCACTACAATATGTACTTGAACGCATTTTGGGAGATCTCGTTCTTGCGGCAGAGCTTGTTGAACATGAACAAGATCATTATCAAGAGGCAATGCTTGCAGGGATGGCCCGCGTCCATTATTTGATTCGTTTTTTTCGCGATTCAGAAAATAACATGTCATTACGAGCTGCTGTTTCATTTAATCTTCCAGATGATATGGATGATGAAACTGCGCGTGCAGCACTGCGTACAATAGTCGAAGCACCTGAAAAATTGAGCGATGTGGATGCAATGTGTTTGCTTGAGTTACCTGAAACCGACGAATAGTGTTATTTTGGTAACTTACCAATTGTGAGAAGAAGGGCAAGAATTTTTATTCCCACAATACAAAGAAACGCCATCATGAGGGAATATTGTCCAACTTGCCCGAGCAAAATAATCAATAGAGCGCCTGTCCCTCGCGATACAAAACTATTTGCAGAAAGAATCGTCGCTCGATATTGAGATGGAATATGTTCATTCAGATATGTCGTTTGAATACCGCGCATTACATTTTCAATAAAGTAATATAAGGCATACGCACATAACACAACGATAAGTGATGAGATGCCGGCAAGAGAAAATGCAAGTACATACATGATAGTGACACCGATAATGTGCTTTCTCTCAATGTGATGCAGTCTCCCTACAAACATTGACCCTGCGATAGAGAATATTTTCAGTCCCGCATAGAGCAAGCCGAATTGAGCGGTATGAACACCAACATCGAGTAGTTGAAACTGCCACAATGAGCCTGATGAAAAACCCATGAATGCGAAGATAAAAACAAGCCATATCAAAAAATGATATTTCTTTGTCGCAGTAAAGAAATTTTTGCTTCGCAGATGAAGTGATTCTTTTTGGACGTCAATTACTTCTTCACTTGCTTGTAGAATTTTCTTTTCCTTAACGAATGCGCTTACAAGAACCGCGATGGACATAAAAATGATGGCCCATATATACGCGACATTCAGCTCGAATTTCCATATCGCAAGAGAAGCAAGTAATGAGCCGATAATTGTACCGATTTCCATCATTACAGCGTACTGGCTGTATATTTTATTGTACTGCGCTTCGGCTCCGTCGCTTTTGAGATCGTCATAAATCAATGCCTCGTCTGCACCGCTTAAGAAAGATGTGCCAAGTGCAAATAGCAGCTGAGCAATAATAAACTCAACAACTGAGTGTGCATTGAGTGTTAGCGCAAATGTGAGTGTCATGAGAATCGTGCCGATGACAAGGCTTTTTTTACGCCCGATTCTATCGGCGAGCCAACCAGTTGGCACTTCAAAAATCATACTGGCAACCCACCACACAGATGATACAAGAGCTACTTCGGCAATATTGAGCCCTTGAGCAATTTGCCACAGAACCCCAACGGTAAGATGAAGCCCGAAGCCAATTTCTTGTAGGAAAATGTAGAGAAAAATTCGTCGCATACACTATTACAAAGATATCAATACTTTTATTAGATGTACAGAAAAACTCCTTGAGATAGAGGAGTTTTATTATTTGGGGTCGGCTCGTGAAGGAAGTGCGAACCGTAGCGATGGAGCCATAATGAGAAAAGGGCGGAGTGGCCAGTTCCGCATGCGGCACGCTTGTAGCGGCGTGTCACTTTTATGACCGTGCGCTTCATGCTCTAACCGATGACGGGAGGTACACGATTCTCGTGAGGATGTGCGATCCAGTGCCAGAGGATGCGCTCCTCCTTGAGTGTCGCGCGCTCCAGGCCACCGCTCACCAGTAGGTACTCGTAGAGCTGGTCCCAGAGTCTGTGTACCGCACTACGCGTTCCTTGTGCGGTGAGCACGATGCTCGTGCCCCACGATTTCTGCGTGAGCGCCCCGAACAGTCCCATTTCGAGCAACCGTCGAACTGCCTCCCTGTTAGAACGCTCCCAGTCGCAGGTGAGGTGGAATTCGGTTTCCCGAAAATCTCCCTGTGGCAGCCTCTTCAGTTCCAGCCGCGGAAGGGGCACGATATCGGGATTGAACGGTTGATTCGACAAATGGATGCGTCTGTCTGGCGGAATGAATTCCGCCTCAACGTAGCCGTGAAATGCTGCTGAACCATCACTGTACGGATCCGCGAGGAAGGTACAGACCCGCTTGTACGTCTCGCGCAAGTCTCGACCGTTGTCGAACTTGGCTGTGTAGTGGCGAGTGGGTTCGTAGTGTGGATAGCCTTCCGGGTGACCAGAGAAGTGGTGCTCGAAGAATCCGAACTCGCTGATCAGACGCTCTGCCGCTGAAGGGTTCAGGCCGCGGGCGTCATCCACATGCAGATGAAAAGGACTCGACATGATTTCTCCTGTGTCGGGTCTTTACAATACGGATGTTGAGTAGGTCTGTATATATGTATATATTCAAATATATTTGTATCAATAAATATTGACTTTTTTAATAAAAATGCTAATCATTAAAATGAATACACAATTATTTGACCATGCAAACCTCACTAATCGAACAGCTGCAATTTACCACGAATCTTGATGAGAGGCAGGCACAGACTTACCTCACATTGTTTGAGCTAGGAGAAATGCGTATTGGACCCCTTGCAGAAGCATTGCAGCTACATAAACAGATTGTCTACAACACGCTTGCTCAACTTGAAGAGAAAGGCTTTGTGGTGAAAAAAGAAAGGCGGGGCACGCAACATTTCCAGGCAGTGAATCCAGAATATATGTTGCAGCAGAAGCAGAAAGAGATGGTGCAGCTCGAGCATTTAGTGCCGCAGCTCCAATTGATGGAAGGAGTAAAGCAGTATGTAGCGGATATTCAGGTGTACGGTGGCGTGACAGCATTCCATCGGTTTCATGAGCAGCAGCTGAAACGCATGCCTCGAGAATCTACGCTTGATGTACTTGGTGCGGGTGGTGATGATTTTCTGGCAATCATGAATCAGCGGTATTTTTTTCGTCTATATGAAAACATTCGTATTGATCGAGAATTGCGACACCGGCTGCTGATGTATGCTGATCAAAAAGATGTTGATTCGTTATATATTCATCGAAAATTTGTTGAAGCGCGCTTCTTGCCTCAGGCATTGAAGCAATCACCTATGGCAACACAAATTTGGCCAGATAGTGTATCCCTGGTGATGTTTGGTGAAGATCCACAGATTGTGCATATTCGTAGCCAAAAGATTCGAGAAGGCTTCGCAGGACATTTTCGTTCTCTTTGGGCAATGGCAGAAGAAGCGAAGTAGCAAGAATCTTTACAGATTATTTATCAAAAAACTCCGCCTTTGAAGCGGGGTTTTTCTATAGCATTTTGACTATATTGTCTTTATGCAATGCATGGGTCAGCTACTGGACGATGTTCAGATTTATGCTGTTCGTTAGATTATTTCTATTTATTCCAGGTAGTCGTAGTAATTTTCATGTTTTGTGGAATTTTTTGATGTATGGATTGATTATGTGGACTCCAGGCAACAAATGAACCGATAGTAGAGTGGTCTATATTTTTTATACTGTGCACATCACTTTTTATGTGATGACCATTTTTCATTGCTCCTCGTATGAGCGGTGTATTTGCATTAACTGAATACGCAAGTAAATGAGATTCACCGCTGTCGCGTAGCATATCGTGCGGACGTCGAATAGAAAAAAGTTCAATATTATTTTCTGGGTATGGATACATCATTAGTGTTGATTTTTGTTGCAAAAGGCCATTGTGTATTTCGGTGCCCCATACGCTAATGTCTGCTCCTTGAGAGCTCCAACTATCACCACGTTCACGACCATAGTTGTTAATAATAGATGCAGTTCGGTAGGCGGGTGCATATTGGAGGAGAGATTTACTATATGCTTGCATCCATAGTGAATAATAGTTGGATTCTCCACTTTTGAAATCAGAGTAACCACCAAAGGGATTTATTACCGCAGCACCTGTAACAGTATCTGAGTTATTTTCATAAAATAATACTATCGGAATGTCACGTTCAAATGTCGCAGAATCTTGAAATACCCTATCATAAAAAATTCGAGTCCCACCTTTACGCGAAATAATTTCTTTGTTCCATATTTTAAGAAATATTTTTGAATGTATTTCATTGAGCGTTGTTACCTCATACTGTAGTTTTTTTGATTTAACGAGTTGGCGTTGTAGTGCATATCGTTCTTTGCTAGACCATTGATCTATTGAGTATTGGAGAGGGTACATCCAGCGTACAAGGTCCGTTCGCAGAATCCATTCTGGAGTAGTGGTGTATGCTGCTACAAGCTCGATCGGTGGTTTTGATATAGATATGGAATGAGGATGAATGCGAGAATCTACTTCTATAAAAAAATCAGAATTCGCGTTAGCCGCGTCTATTATTGCGTGCACATGTCCGAGGGGTGTAAAACTGATTGTAATAGAAGTTTGAGAATCAAATTCAATAGTGACAAGAGCACAACCGTTGTTTCTTAATATTTCCGATACAGTTTTATTATAGTCCGTACTTTTTAGAGTCGCATGCAACTGCCCGTGCTCTGTATCTAGAGAATAGCGTACATGTGGCGTATGAAGCTCGCTGATATATTTCTCTGGTTGCCAGTGCTCTCGCTGCAGGGGGTTGTAGAATGGAAATTGGGTAAAATTGAACGACATACGTTCATTGTAGTATAGATGTAAAAAAATAAGAAAATTGTGTATTTGCCAGTTCTTTTGTCCCTTCAGGGTGTATACAAAAAGCCGCGGAAATTGCGACTTAAAATCATTGGGGTGGCTAATGGGACTTTTTTTCACCCGATGCTCGCTCCGCCGCTTTGCGGCATGGCTCACATCTCCTTCAAAACCTGGGTTCCTCGTCGACTGCCATTTGGCAGTCATCTCGGATACCCTTCAAGTCCATTTATTCAACAAATGATAAGAAAAAATGCCCCTGAGGGACATCCTTTCTTATCATGGGTCGGTTGCTGGACGAGGTTCGGACCTTCGCTTTGGTGTAAATTAGTAATATATATTCAATATCATGTTACTATACATTTATGATGCGCCTTGAAGTTATTAAAAAAGCGGCTGCTGAGTTATTTAGAGATTATATAGCCCCAGTGCTTTGGTGGAGCATATACCCATTGATAATTATAGGTTTGATATATTTCAGCGAGCAAAATGATGCAAATGAAGATAGCCAAACTGATAATGTAAATGCGCGCCCTGCAATCAATACAACTGTAGATAGTAAAAAAATAGA
>JBIIKE010000059.1:0-4906 GCA_044233365.1 Bdellovibrionales bacterium
GTCGCTCAACTAGAAGCTGAAATTCAAGCTGTATTTGGCAATAAAACGATTGTCCGAATCGATTCGAGCACAGATATTGAATCAGATGCTATGCGTCAACGAATCGCAAATGCGGACGTTATTCTTGGTACAGAAAAAGTACTGCGCGCCTGCTCGCTCACAGATTTTTCTGAAATCATTGTCTTATCAATTGACCACCTACTTACCTACCCTCACTACCAATCCCAAGAACGGGTATTTCAACTGTTGACGGAACTGCAAATTTCCGAAGTGCCATTACTGATTCAAACACATGCGCTCCATCATCCATTGTGGGATTTTATACGAAATAATGACGTCACTGGATTTTTAAATGCTGAATTAGTGTTGCGGCGAATGCTCAATCGCCCACCAGTGAGTCCCTATTGGGTAGCCAAAGACCCAAAAACACACGAGACGCAACGTTTAACAACCATCGAAGCAGTGAACGCGCTCCCCGCTTCTCAAGTGATTGATTGGATCGAGGATTGACGAACCGGTCTCTTTTCCAGTAGGATTCGCTATATATGAAAGCCACTGGCCATCCATTCCACATTCATGTTGTTGACAAAGACACAGCAGTTCGTCAGATGTCAACGCCTTTTGATGTCTCCAAAATTTTAGATTCTGATTCACAAACATTTTTTGATCAGCTCATTGCAGCGATGATTGATTTTGACGGCATTGGAATTGCGAGTTGCCAAATTGGTCGAACCACCCAAGTCGTTGTTATTGAACGAGCCTATGTTGATGATGAATACCTCATCGATGATTCACATTTAGTATTAATTAATCCACGCATTGTCGCTGCGTCAGACAGAAAAACCCTGCGTGAAGAAGGCTGCCTATCTGTTCCAGGTGTGTTTGGTCCTGTTCCTCGCTCATCAAAAGTACGTGTCAAAGCACTGTTGCGCAACGGTGAAACCGTTGATATTAAAGCGAAAGGAATGTTTGCAATTATCTTGCAACACGAAGTGGATCATTTGCATGGCCGCTTGTTTATTGATTCAGCAGTTTCAACACATCACAATTTTTAAGTATGTCACTCTCTGCTGTGCGGACAGTTTTTTTTGGAACACCTGAGTTTGCACTGCCATCTCTTGAAGCGGTCGCACGAAAAACCAATTTGGTTGGCGTTGTCACACAACCAGACAAACCGGCTGGTCGAAAAAAAATCCTCAAGTCACCAGCGGTGAAACTATGGGCGCAGGAAAATGTTCCAACGGTTCCTGTATTTCAGCCGGACAGCTTACGTTTGTCAAAAGATTCTGGCCGTGCATTTTTCGAGCAACTTGTAGAGCTTAAACCAGACCTCATTGTACTTGCGGTGTACGGAAAAATTTTGCCGCGCGAGATTATTGAATTCCCGAAATTTGGGTGCATTAATGTTCATCCATCCTTGTTGCCGCGATATCGCGGCGCCTCTCCTTTGCAATCAGCCATCTTGAATGGTGATACAGAATCGGGCATTTCGATTATGAAAATGGATGAAGGACAGGATACGGGACCAGTCTTGTTGCAACGCACCTATCCATTGCCAGCTGATATCACTATTTCCCAACTACATGATGATTATGCCGTCAAAGGCGCAGCGTTACTCATTGAAGCCTTAGAAAGATATATAAGCGGTGAAATACACCCTCAAGAACAACCATCTGAAGGTATTGTCGAATGTGGATTATTAACAAAAGAAGATGGTCTCATTACAGCAAGTGACTCCCCGCTTACAATCGACCGTAAATTCCGTGCCTACCATCCGTGGCCAGGAATCTACACGGTGATCAACGGCAAGCGCATCAAAATTCTTGATCTTGAATACGACACCAACACAAACTCAATGAGCATTAAAACCGTTCAACTCGAAGGAAAAACTCCGCGCGACTACGCATCATTCATCAAACAATATCCAGAATTAGCTCTTATATAGAGTCTCGTTCGAGTTTTTTTAGGCTCCTGTTCCACCTTCAACATGATGCGGCAATGTTGTTTTCGCACGCACTTTCTTCGCTGTATAAAATCCTAAATATTTCCCAAGCATCATTCGAGTTTGCGCATCAATCGCTGGGATAGCACCAAAGAAAATCAATGCGATTGGTAACAAGATCCATTGCAATACCATAACTAATAAACGCAAAAATCGATTCCCTGGGACTTCACGTGGTAATAAATACACATTCAAAACTGCAGAAAACACGATTCCAATCAAGGCTAAACGCATTAACCATTCCAAAATAAATGGCGCAGTTTGAGCGATAACTGTCGCTTCCTCTGCCGGATTGAGCATCCACAACGGCAAATATCCTAAGGCCATGATCAAAATTGCGGCTGTTGCCCAAGAATGCATCCCCTCTACCAAGTTAAACAAAATATGCCATTTTTTCCGCGTTAGTTTATTGTCTTTAAAATGCCAAACCATAAACGGAAAATTTTCAATTCCCCATGCCCAACGGCGCATTTGCTTGTATAAATTTTTCATCGTTCCCCAGAGTGTTCCACCATGCGCTGTGTCCATGGATACTGGAATATACATTGGCGTGACCTCATAATCTCCGTCATACCGTAAATAACACTGCAAAAAAATCCGCGAATCTTCAGTGACAATATCTGACTGCCAAAACCCAACATCAACTAAGGCCCGGAAACTCATCGCATGAGACGAAAATGTCCAGAGCGGTTTTGGACGCGCAAGCTCTGCCATCAACCAAAAGGTTGTTGAAGCAGCAACAACCCGCGCAAATGAAAATGATTCCCAAACATTATTATTGTAGACTGCAAGTGGTTGATAACTCGACCGAGTTGGGTGTGGGTGATTTAAATACGTAGCTGTTAAACAAGCAAAATACTCCCGATGTGCGATTGTATCAATATCAAAAGCTGAGACAATTACACCATCATAATCCCACCCCTTTTCATCAATCCACTCTTGCGCACGCTGACCTGCCCAATGCAAATTTGATCCTTTTGCCGCGAGCTCACCCGGAATATCAGCTGGATGTAGCGTCACGAGCATACCGCCAAACACTGTCTCAAATTCATCCTGTAATTGGGCTGCCATCGGCTCAAAGCCTTCTTTCTGCCGCTCTTCACCAGCTAAAACAATGTAAATATTTTTTGCTGGGTAACTCGAACCCGCAATCGCCTGCAGCGTGTGCCGCACAATAGAAATATCTTCATCAAGTGTTGGCAAAAAAACCACATGTGGATACTCTTCCCAGTTAGCATGTGCTCGTACCTTTGCCATCCAGTCAACTCGAGCTGCATTTCGATAGGCAATCCATGACTTACTCAAATAGATGCTAAAGTACCAAACACGCAACAACCAATACAAATCGAAAATGATTGCGGCATACACCATCCACAGTGGTTTCACAAAAATCAATACCAACACGATAATCAATGTGAGCCAAACGACAGCTCCAGGCAGAATTTCAAGCAAACGATAGCGCTGATAATCATTCAAGCGAAATTTCATAGCGAAAGATTATTGAATGCTACTAGTAATGTGTTCTGGTACAACTTCAACCCACGTATTTCCACGCGTCAACGGAATGTCTTTTCCATCTGCATCAACAAATTGCACTCGTTCTTTGTCTGCTGTTTTTTTCCAGCGACCTTTGAACACTTTTCCATTATTGATAATGTCCACATCACCACCGTCAGCTGTTGTTACTGGCCAGTTAATGCGGCCTTTCCCTTCAATTTCATCGCCCCCACCAACGTGGTAAATCACAATATTATCAGCTGTAATGACGCTGTTGTCCAACTCTTCACGTAATGGTGAGCTGCCGTTCCAGCGCTCATACGTATTCGTTTCTGATATATAGCGATATTCAACATTATACGAACCACCAAAATCAATATTCACTTTCACTGCGCGATCAGTTGCGCCTTCTGCTGGACGATCAGCTGCTGCAAGTGGGTCAGCAAAAGTCCATGATGCATAATCAGGCTTTTTCTCTTTCCATTCATGACCAGCCGCCAAAGCTTGCAAATCGTCCCATTTCACAAATAAATTGTGTGGTGCAATTTTTCCAGCGCGGCGATAAAATCCACGTTCACGCAAGGCATCAATATCTCGAAAATCTCTCTCTCGCAGCGCTAACATCGCGGTGAAGCTACCGCCAGCATGTGCATATGGACAATTATACTCAGCAGCAAATTCGAGGTACGTATCACGCGCTGAGCGAACAGGGCCAATTACATCAGCCTTGCCATCTTCTGTATCCATAAATACCGCCATCAAACGCGTAATTCCACCTTCAACAATCACTTCATACACCACCGGAGCTTTTGATAAGCCAGATTGTGGGCGCACACCACCAAAGGCGGCATTTTCAATCATTACACAAACCAAATGTGGATTTGCCTTGTCACGATCAACAACAACACCATCAATCTTCCGTGGAATTTCTTTCGGCTCTTCCGGTTTTACCGCAGCGGCCTTCTTTTCTTTTTTTGCCGGCTGGGCATTTTCTGGTTGATTCGCTCGCATTGAAATTGCATATGCGCTCACTCCAATAAGTGCGATCAACACAACTACCGCAGCAGCAACGGTCCAGCGATAGGTCTTCACAAAATGCTTCAACGAAAATTTGGTTTTCTTTTTTACTTTGTTGGAAACTTCTTCCACAGCAACCTCATCTTTGGTTTCGGTTTTTTTCGTCATAGAACCAGACTATTGAGCAGCTTGCGCTGTAAATTCAACAGTTTTGTCTTCCGGTACAATCTCTACCCAAATATTTCCTGGTGCAAATACAATTTCATCACCAGCTGCATCATAAAAGCGTGTACGGTCATCACCGTCATCATACTGCCACGTTCCTTCAATCGCTCCACCATTTACAAATACAATGGCCTCACCTTCACCAGTTGTTCGAACATCGACGCG
>JBIIKE010000060.1:0-4822 GCA_044233365.1 Bdellovibrionales bacterium
AAGCCGCTCCAAAACAGTTTCATGCGTTTTTAAGTGAGCGCACAATGCTGCAAGAAGCGCTTGATCGCGTTCGTGACATTGCGCCCCTTGAAGATATTTTTGTATCGACAAATACTGAATGTAAGCAACTTGTTCTTGAGCAATGTCCAGAAATTCCTTCGCAGAATTTGATTATTGAACCGGCGCGGAAAGATACGGCTGCAGCGATTGGACTCGAGTCAATTATGATTGCGAAGCGTGATCCACATGCCATTGTCGCGAGTCTTGGTTCAGACCACAGTGTTCGACTCACAAAAGAATTTCAAGAAGCGCTTTTGGCAGCTGAAGCCTTTGTCCAAAAACATCCAGAATATATTGTGCCGATTGCGATTCAACCCCAACACCCAGACACAAGCATGGGGTATATTCAATATGGTGACGCTATTGAAGACGTGAACGGAGTTACAGTGCATGAAGTTGTCCGGTTCACAGAAAAACCAGATGCGCTAGCAGCCAAAGAATTTTTTGAAGCAGGAAATTATTTGTGGAACGCGAACATGTTCGTCTGGAGCGCGCAAACAATTTTAGATTTATACAAAACGCATTTGCCAGAAATGTACGCGCAGCTCGAAATCATCGCGGCGGCAATTGATACGCCGGAGCAAGAACAGGTGTTGCATGAAGTTTATCCAACGTTGGAAAAAGTCGCTGTCGATTATGGGATTATTGAAAAGACTCACAAGATTGCGACAATTGCAGCGAATATCGGCTGGAATGATATTGGTGATTGGTCGCGTTTAAAAGATGAACTATCTGCGACTGAAACGGAAAATGTGGTGATTAATGCCGAACATGAAGGGGTTGATACGAATAATGTATTGATGTATCGCGGCGGCAAAAAGAAATTGATCACAACGATTGGGTTGGATGATTTGGTGATTATTGATACGGATGACGCGTTGTTGATTGCAAAAAAATCTCAGACGCAACGTGTGAAGGAAATTGTTGAGGCGTTGGAAGTAAATAATCGAACCGATGTTCTCTAATTCGAACGACATGGTCCAAAAAAAACCTAGCCCGTGGATTGCGATTGTCTTTTTGGTGATTCTTGTACTTGCGATTGGTGGTGGTGTGTATGGTTGGAATCGATATCAAAACGCACAAGACGCGAAAGCAGTCGCCTTGAAACCACGTGAGGAGGTGACGGTGCGGATTATTGAAGGATGGACAGAAGCTCAGGCCATTGCAGAAATGCAAAAACAAGGCTTACAAATTACCGAAGAGCAATTAGAGGAGGAAATTGCAGCTTTGCAAAAAGATCCGGCAAGTAAATACGCTGTCTTGTTTGAGGGTTTGCCAGCGGCGAAGTTATCATCGGAAGGTTATCTGTATCCTGATACATATAAGTTTTTTAAAGACGCGACACCTGATCAAGTTGTCAAAAAAATGTTAGATAACTTTGTGAGCAAGTTATCTGCTGCTGACATTCAGCTCATTGGAGAAAGTGAATACTCCTTTTACGAAATTCTGACACTCGCAAGTGTTGTTGAAAAAGAAGTTGCGAATAAAGCAGACCGGGCAACAGTTGCTGGAATTTTTTTATCACGTCTTTCAGACAACTATCCACTCCAATCTGATGCCACAGTCAATTACGTCACCGGCAAAAAAACCACAACCCCATCATTTGCCGATACAAAAATTCAAAATGAATATAACACCTACCAAAACGCAGGACTTCCGCCGACACCAATTAATAATCCAAGTATTGGCTCAATCAAGGCAGTTGTTCAGCCGACAGCTACAGATTACTATTTTTTCCTGACAACTCCAGCGCCAGAAAATAAAGCGATCTACAGTAAAACGTATGAAGAGCACTTAACGAATAAAGCAAAGTATTATGGAAACTAAACGCGTCATTTTGTCACTCGGAGGTTCATTGATTATTCCAGAAACAGTAAATAGTGAAATGCTGAAAGGCTTTCGAGACTTGATTGTCCGAAAAGTTGCAGAAGGGTTCGAGTTTGTGATTTTTACTGGCGGGGGAAATACCGCGCGGTTATATATGGAAGGTGCTCGAGGCGTGAAAGACATGACAGACGCGGAGCTTGATTGGCTCGGGATTCATTCTTCTCGCTTGAATGCGCAATTGGTGCGCGCAGTATTTGGTGAGCTTGCGGCAGAAGAAATTATTGTGGACCCGACCTTGCCGGTTGAAATGACAACGCCTGTGCGGATTGGCGCTGGTTGGAAGCCAGGCTGGTCGACGGATTATGATGCAGTGCAAGTGGCTGTAACCGTTGGTGCAGACATGGTGGTGAATTTGTCGAATATTGAATATGCCTATACAGCTGATCCGAAGCAAGACAAGACAGCGACGCCAATTAAGGAAACGAGCTGGTCTGAGTTTCAGAAAATTGTTGGAACAGAGTGGAAGCCGGGTTTGAACGCGCCATTTGATCCGATTGCAGCGAAGCTTGCCGCGGAAAATAAAAAAACTGTGATTATTGCCAACGGACAAAATTTACAAAACGTTGAAGCAATTATTGATGGGGGAGAATTTATTGGAACAATTATTCGCCCTGATTAAATGACGGCTATATCTTTTTCACGAACCGAACGAGGAGCGTTGTTTATTTTTTGTGCCGCGTTGTTATGGGCCTTTGATGGTGTGTTGCGCCGCTCACTCTATGGTTTGCCATCAATTGAGTTGATTACGATCGAGCATTTAATTGGCCTACTGATTTTGACGCCGTTTGTCTGGCGCGCGCTCAAGACTGAGCGTTTCACGCGTGGGGAGTGGGCGATGCTGGCGCTGATTGCGGCGCTTTCTGGCGTTGCAGGAACATTGTTTTTCACGATGGCGTTGCAAAAGATTCATTTTATTTCTTTTTCCGTTGTCTTTTTGCTTCAAAAGTTGCAGCCAATTTTTGCAATTTCCGTCGCTGCGCTGTTGTTAAAGGAACGGTTGAATGGAAAATACGTTGCGTGGGCGGGCGTGGCTTTAGTCGCTGCGTATTTTGTGACATTTCCAAGTGGCATGCCGAATCTGGAAACGGGGAGTGGGACAGTGGGCGCTGCATTACTCGCACTTGGAGCTGCTGCAGCCTGGGGTACATCAACAGCGCTCAGTAAAAAAGCCTTGCACAAACACAATGAACGCGTCGTGACATTTTATCGATTTGTATTTACGACGATCATCGCAGCGTTTTTGATTCCATTTTTGACATCAGAGGCTTTTCCAGCGCGCGTGCCGACAACAACAGAGTTGATGTATCTCGTTGTGATTGCGTTTTCAACCGGCATGGTTGCCTTGTTAATTTATTATCGTGGGCTGCAACGCGTGCCCGTCAGAGTTTCAACAATTATTGAATTAACCTTTCCGCTCTTTGCGATTGTGATTGATATGTTTTTGTACAAACAATTTTTGTCTGTTACCCAGTGGCTCGCTGCTGCAATTTTATTGTTCGCGATGTATCGCGTTTCGACATTGAATAAAAAAGAATCCGTTGAAGCTGAACCAATTGTCTAAAGATTGACAAAAAACTATTTTATAAGTATATTATAGCCCAAAATAATTTGCCATTGACGCAATTTTTATGCGATACCCAAAGCTTATCCTATCTATTGTGTGTGCAATTTCGGCATGTATCCCTTTTTCTGTTCACGCAGTTGACTTGCAGTCTGATCAAGGTGCTATTCGAACCTTTAGCGGCGTCACCTCAAAAAAAGTTATGGGGACTCATGCTTTTATTGGTGATGTAAATGGTGATGGGTACCAAGATTTTGCCTACTCAGGAACAAGTCTCGGACGTAATTCTGTTGTTGTGGTTTTTGGGGCAGCAGGGCAAGTCACAGAAGGTACAACAGCAACAGTGATCGCTGATGCAGCTCAAGCCATTGAATATACGAGTTATCAGGCAAATGATGGCTTTGGTTCGTCTATTTCTGGAGTTGGTGATGTTAACAATGATGGATTCGATGATTTTGTTGTGCTGGCTGGTGCGTATAAGCATGGAGGCGCTCCTTCAGACCGAGGTCATGGAGCGGCATTTGTAATTTTTGGACAGCCAACACTTGCAGGCGGTTCACTTACTGAAACGACAGATAAATTTGTTGCATTTGCCATTCCAGCGTCTTCAAATACAACTTCTGCAATGGCTGGTGGTATAGCTGTTCATGCGGGAGATATTAATAATGACGGCCTAAACGACATTGCGTTTAGTGCGCCGTATTTCACACAAAATAACCTATCCACACAAGAGGGTGCGGTGTATATCGTATATGGAGTAGCTGGCGACGTGCCAGCAGATGCAATTGCAGCATACGGCGGAACATTAGGAGATGGTTTAATTTTGAGCGTTGTTTCGAATTCATATGTAAAGCGTATTACTGGTGAAATAGTAGACTTTGCCGTAGACCCTGGAACTGGCACTGTCACAGGCACTGGCGAAATGTTAGGTCAAGGATTTTCTGAAGCAGGAGATGTTGATGCCGATGGTTGTGATGATTTGGTTATCGGAGCTCCTCGTTTTAAGGTTGGTAGTGCTACATATGTTGGCGCTGGATATATTGTATATGGTGGTGGAACAGGGTGTGCTTCGGCGGAACTTTCAAGTTCGAGTTATACAATTAGTTCCTTAGTCTCTGGTGCCGAAGCAGCAAAATTTGCGGGCGCTGCTACATATGATCAAGTTGGTTTTTCTGTTGCTGGGGGAGGAGATAATAATAATGATACCTACCCTGATTTCACTATTAATGGATACCTCTTTTTTGGCGGCACTGAACGTTTTTCTTCTGCTCCCGTTTCTTCTGGAAATCTGATTTCAACGGGCTCTACGGTGTA
>JBIIKE010000061.1:0-4793 GCA_044233365.1 Bdellovibrionales bacterium
AGTGGCGATTGTCACGATCAGCCTCGTGTTGCTCGCTGATGTATTTCGCTGGCGACGATTTCGCTCTCTGGTGCTTTCTGCGGTTTTCTATAGCATTTCGCTGGCGCTCGCATATGGACTCATGCTCGGTATTGTGAACTTTGAAATTCCAGGCTTTCCAAAACCAAACATCGGTGACTTGCTTGGTTCTCGTCTTGGTAATTTAAGTGGAGAAGCAGCGGCCGCCTCGCGCTGGCAACAACTACCACCACTCCAAACTGCGATTGCTGAACACCCAGTATTCGGTTCGGGCATTGGGCGCCAAGTGACATATATTTCCAATGATCCGCGTGTCCGAGAAAAATCACCAGACGGAACCTACACGACCTACGCTTTTGAATGGGGGTATCTCGACTTTGTCCTCAAATTTGGCGTCCTCGGCACGTTGTTGTTCCTTGCGCCACTTGTCATTTTCTTGCGCGATCTCTGGCACTCGCGTGAGCTTAATTCGCATTTCCTTCCATTAATTGGCGCGTTCATCGCTCTTGCTGCAACTCATATGTTCACGCCATATCTTAACCACCCGCTCGGTTTTGGGTTTATTGTCCTCGTCGCTTCTCTTGTTTCCGTACAAAAAAAAGACACACCTCTTCAGACTGCTGTTATTGAATAATGAGCGAATTTATTGTACACTCAGCGGAGTATGAAAGTCTCTTTTGTCGTGCTGAATTATCGGTCACCACACCATTTGCGTATTTGTTGTGAGTATTTAGCACAGTTAGAACTGCCCTTTGAGCATGAGGTTATTATTGTGGACAATGCATCAAATGATGAGTCTGTTGAATTAGCGAAAAGCGTCCAAAAGGCCTACCCGCAAGCACCAATAACGATTATTGCAAATCCAGAAAATGGTGGTCACGCAAAAGGAAATAACGTTGGTATTCGTCAGGCAACAGGTGAGTATATCCTCATTATCAATCCTGATATTATGTTGAAAGATGCGTCAGACATTGTTCGCATGGTTTCATACATGGACCAGCATCAAAATACTGCAATTCTTGGTCCAAAGCTACATAACCCAGACAAGACAATTCAGTTTTCTTGTTACAGAAAATATTCTTTTCTGACCCCAGCCTACCGCCGCACATTTCTCGGCAAACTGCCCTGGGCAAAAAAAGATATCGCGCGTCATTTGATGACTGACTTTGATCATAACGAAACGCGCAGTGTTGACTGGGTGCTTGGTGCGTGCATGCTTATGCGCAAATCTGTCATTGACGAAATCGGGGGATTTTATCAAAAATTCTTCCTCTATTTTGCGGATTATGAACTTTGTGATCGCGCACGACAAGCAGGATATGATGTGATATACTTGCACGACACTCAGTACATTATTCACTACCATCAACGCCAGTCTGTAACGAGTCGTTTTTCTGTTTTACAGGCTGTGTCATACCTTACCCGGAGACATATGATGGACTGGTGGGTGTATTTAAAAAAATCAAACGTTAACAAACAACATGACAAACCTTCTTCAAACACATAAAAAATCACGGTTCCGTTTTTGGCAAAATATGAGCCGACCAAAAAAAATCATACTGAGCATTGTATTGTTTTTTGCTATTGTTATTGGGGCATTATTACTCTGGGGATTAGTGAATGTTCGTGCTGCTCAGGCCGTGATGACTGAGGCGCTTGATGGAAAGGCGAGTCTTGAATATGCACAAGTTGCAATTCAAAATCAGGAATTTGAGAAGGCAGAAAAAGATCTTGGAGAAGCCTATGAGCACTTCACTGCATCGCATGATAAGCTGCAGCGTTTTATGGTCTATAAATACGTTCCAGGTGTGCGTGCGCAAATCCAAGCTGCTGACCAAATGCTCATTGCAGCGAGCAACCTTTCTTCTGGATTGCAAAAAGTCGCGGCTCTCGGCGGAGAAGTGAACGCTGTCCTGACGCAAAATGGAAAAGACACTTCAATTTCTGACATTAGCACAGAAGATAAAGGCAAGGTTTTACAGGTTCTGGCTGAATCAAATGTTGATTTACAGTCCGTTCGTTCTGATATTCAGATTGCTGTTCTTGCGATTGAAAATATTCCTGAAAAAGGGTTAGTTGGCCCTGTGCGTGCTGCAGTTGATCCAGTGAGAGAGCAGCTGCCGCTACTTGAAAGTGTTGTCACGCAAGCAATTCCGCTCGCGCAATCATTGCCATCGATTCTCGGATATCCAGAGGATAAAAATTATTTATTTTTACTGCAAAATAATAATGAGTTACGCCCGACGGGTGGGTTTATTGGAACCTACGGAATTTTGAATGTGAAAAATGGTGATATTCAAGATTTCTTTACAGACAATATTTATAATCTTGATAATCCAGCACGTGACGCTGTGACAGCTCCGGCGCCAGGCCCTGTAGCGCGTTGGACTACAACGCAAAATGATCTGATGCGTAACATTAACTGGGATCCGCATTTTCCGGCAACTGCTGTCAAAGCTCAAGAGCGCTATAATGAAGAAGCGCAATACTTGTCACCACCAGACCAGCAAGATTTTGATGGGGTGATTGCAGTGACTCCTGATTTTATCGCATCATTACTGTCATTAACCGGTCCAATTACCGTTGAAGGCGCCGAGTTTAATAGTGCGAATTTAACAGACCAGCTTCAATTTAAAACGGAATTTAGTTACTCTAGTGATGGAAAAACAGACGCAACGCGTAAAGAAATTATTGGCACACTCGCAAGTTCATTGATTGATCAATTGTTTGGCTTGCCACAATCAAAATTTCCAGAAATCTGGAAAGTGTTCCGTGAAAATGTCGATCAAAAGCAGATTTTATTGTATTCAGACGACCCAGCGACCCAACGCTTAATTGTTGAAGAAAATTGGGCAGGTGAAATCAAATCATATGACTCTGATTACCTCATGGTGATTGATGCAAATCTTGCTGCGCTCAAAACTGATAAGGTAATGAAACGAACGTTGAATTATACCGTAAGCAAAGAAGGTGACGACTATTATGGAACAGCAAAAATGGAATATGTCTTTGACGGTAAGCCAGATAACTTTTTCATCGCGAATCGGTACCGCACACATACACGTTTCTATTTGCCAGCAGGTGCGCAACTCGTTGAAAATGATGGCTTCTTAACGAATGATAAATACTTTGGCGGCAAACGCGCTGAAGCAGAGGTAAGTACACAAACAGTTGAGCAGGCAGATGGCACAACCTCAACATATACAGTAGTAGAAGGATTTTTCTCAGTTGAAGCAAAAGATAAATTTGGAGCGATTACTGTAAAATATAGATTACCAGAAGATGTTGTGTCTGATATTAAGCGAGACGAATATCACTTATTAGTGCAAAAACAAGCTGGTACACGGCAACATGGATTGAATATTCGTTACGATATTGGGAAGAGTATAGATGAAATCACAGCCATTGACATGGAGGCTAAAATTGAGGATAATGCAGCTTCGGTAACAGGCAACCTGCTTGTTGACCGGCTGATTAGTATTCAATAAAACCGGTGCTTTCAAAGAAAATTGCAATTGACTTGGGAACGGCCAATACGCTTGTATTTGTTCCAAAAAAAGGAATAGTGGTCAATGAACCATCTGTTGTTGCTATTTCATTAAAAGATCGGAAAGTGCTGGCTGTTGGCAATGAAGCAAAGCAGATGCTCGGTCGCACTCCAGATACAATTATTGCGCAGAAGCCACTAAAAGATGGTGTGATTGCTGATTACAGAACAACGGAATCGATGTTGCGTTATTTTATTAACAAAGCTCTTGGTGGCGTGCGTTTGTTTGCCCCAGAAGTGATGATTGCAGTTCCAGCAGGAATTACCTCAACAGAACGTCGTGCCGTTATTGATGCAACACTCCAAGCTGGAGCCAAGGCAGCGTATATTATTAAACAGCCCATTGCATCGGCCATTGGAGCGGGTATTCCGATTGGCTCAGCAAGTGGACACATGATTATTGAAATTGGTGGTGGCACTTCGGAAATTGCCGTGATCTCACTTGGTGGTATTGTTGCGAATACCTCCGTCCGTATTGGTGGAACTAAATTTGATGCTGCAATTATGGAATACGTTCGACGCAAGCATAATCTTGCAATTGGCGAACGAACATCTGAAGAATTAAAGATTTCTATTGGTTCAGCCTTGCCGCTCGCAAAACCGCTATCAATGGATGTCCGCGGTCGTGATGTGATCACAGGCCTCCCACGAACAATTAATGTGACGTCAGATGATATTACAGAAGCGATTCAAACAGAGCTCCACGATTTAATTGATGCCGTAAAATCTGTCTTACAAGAAACACCACCAGAGCTCGCTGCGGATGTGATTGAAAAGGGCATGGTATTATCCGGTGGTTCTGGGCAGTTACGCAATCTTGATGAATTATTATCTCGTGCGACTGATGTTCCAACGTATGTCGCTGAAGACTCTTTATTAAATGTGGTGCGCGGAACCGGAATTGCATTGGAAAACCTCGAGTCATACAAACGCTCAATCATGGAAAATCGGTAAGAGTCCGCCACTTCCTACATATATGATTATTGGAATTGACGCATCACGTGCAAATACAGACAATAGAACTGGCACTGAGTGGTATAGTTGGCACGTCATTCAAGAGCTTAAGCAGATTATTCCGTCTGAGCATACGGTTCGTTTATATATAAAAGAAGACCTCAAAGAGGATTTAGCGCCTTTGCCAGCTAATTGGGATGTTCGTGTCCTGAAATGGCGTCCTGGGTTATTTTGGACGCAATTGCGACTTTCTATTGAAATGTTGCTCCATGCT
>JBIIKE010000008.1:0-17956 GCA_044233365.1 Bdellovibrionales bacterium
CAGCACTTCATCAACAATTCCAAAGGCTTCTAATAAGGAAGTCTTCTTGTCAATAATTTGCAACAAGCGATCGTTTGGAATTGTAATAATGGTGTCAACATTGTCAGCAAGCTCAGCAAGAGCACTGTCAGCAATGTGTGAACGTTGCGCACCTTCAAATGCAAATGGTCGTGTAACCACCGCAACTGTTAATGCACCAACTTCTTTTGCACACTTTGCAACAAATGGTCCAGCACCAGAGCCGGTTCCGCCGCCCAAGCCGCAGGTAATAAACACCATGTCTGCGCCTTTGAGAACTTCTTTTAATTCTTCTTGATTTTCTTCTGCAGCTTTGTAGCCGACCTCTGGATCCATTCCAGCACCAAGGCCACGAGTTGTCGTTTTTCCAATATGGATTTTCTTTTGAGCTGGTGATGCTTGTAAGGCTTGTGCATCTGTGTTTACAGCAATAAATTCAACACCACGCAGGCCAGCGTCAATCATGCGGTTAATAGCGGCTCCCCCAGATCCTCCAACACCAATGACTTTGATTTTTGCAAAAGTTTCAATGTCAGGTTTCACTTCCATAAATGTATTTTTTCGTTAGCTCTATAAAACAGTTTAGATGATAACGCAGAGCTGAACAAAAAGCAAGTACACACTGAGTACTTTTAGTGTTCACTAATTCTAGCCTTACCAATCTATGGTATGAGAGACTTGAACCACTTGCCCATCTTTCCTGTAACATCTGCAACTGAGCTGAAATTCGGACTACTCGATCGTTGCTGATTTACTCCATGATGCATATGCTGTGCCCACAATACTAAACCAATCGCTGTCGCAAAACCGGGATTATTTACCTTTTCAATTGGCGATACAACATGCTTTGGTACACCAATACTGGCACTTGTTCGAAACTGCTGCTTGGCAACATCTGTCAGACCTGGTAAGACCGATCCTCCACCAGTAAAGACGATACCGGCTGGTAACTTGGCATCACGATCAATTGACCGCAACTCCTTCTGGATCATCTGAAAAATTTCTTCAAGACGCGCTGCAATAATTTCAGCGACTTCTTTTTTAGATACTTTTGCATCTTCAGATGAGTCAATCTCTGCGAGATCAATCTCTTCATTCTTTCCAATCATTTCTGGCAAAGCTGTACCAAATTGTTGTTTCACCTCTTCTGCAATATCAACTGTTGTTCGCAAGCCAATTGCAATATCATTCGTAATATGCCCGGAACCGACCGGTAAAATTTTACTGTGAATTACATCCCCTTCTTCAAAGACCATAACACTCGTCGTCGCTCCACCCATATTCACAAGTACCACACCCAATTCCTTTTGGCGCTTGGTTAAAACAGATTCAGCTGCCGCCAAGACTTCAACTACCATATCAGAAATATCCACACCAGTGCGATAGACGGACTTCGTGACATTTTTAATCTGCGATGTCATTCCTAAAATAATCTGTGCCTCAACTTCAAGTTTAATCCCAGTCATGCCAACTGGATCTTTAATTCCCTGCTGATCATCTACTGAAAAGGCACGTGGAATAACATGAAGAATTTCATAATTCGGTGGTGTTGCAACCGACTGAGCAGCATTCATCGCGCGCTCCACATCATCTTCTTCAATTTCACCACTCGGTCGACTCACCGCAACCACTCCTTTACTGTCTTGTGCAATTACATGCGCTCCATTAATGCTGACGACCGCTTCTTCAATTGGAATCCCCGTCATGCGTTCGCATTTTTCCAATGCAGATGAAATACTTGAAACCGCATCTTCGATGCTTGTAATCACTCCTTTTGAAATACCTTCAGCTGGCGCTTCTCCAGCACCAATAATACTCAAGGCCATACTGCCATCAGTCTGCTCTTTTAATTGACTGCAGACAACTCGAATAGCAGTTGAGCCAATGTCTAGTCCAGTAATAATATCTTCACGTGCCATACATCACAGATTATACCATATTGTCGATAGTAGTGGAAGAATATACGGCAGAAAAATAATCAAGCCAACAATAATAGAGGCCAACGAAGATAGCAAGACAGCTGTTGCCATTAAATCTTTCACAATGCCAGAATATTGCTCCATTCGGGGTTTCAATAAATCAATCAATTTTTCAATGACTGTATTGGCAATTTCGAGCACTAATACACCAACGACCATGCCGGTTAAGGCAACGGCTTCCCATGCTTTGACATGAAATACTGCCGCCGCAATAATGACACAGAAACCGATAATTGTTTGAATTCGAAAATTTTGCTCATGCTTGAAGGCATACACAAACCCTTTAAGCGCATAGCCGAAGCTCTTTTTTAGCGTGCGGAACGATAAGAACATAGAGAGAGAATTTTTATTTCTAAGGCGCGTTGTTCAGCGTATTCTTCAGGTGACCGTTCGTGATCCCACCCTAACACATGCAAGATTCCATGCACAACCATCCACGCCGCTTCTTCTAAAACCGTATTACCATATTCTTCAGCTTGTGCCAGGACACGCTGACTCGAAATCACAATTTCACCATGCTCATCATCGTAACGAAAAGACAACACATCTGTGGGGCCTGTTTTGTGTCGATACTGCTCATTTAGTTGTTCAATTGCAGTATCATCAACAAACGCAACGGACCATTCAAGTGTTTCTGGGAAGGGCACCGTCTGTGCAGCTGCAGCAAACAGCTGTTGAATCATTGCATCTGACAACTCTGAAATATCACTACTGCGAGAAATATCAATCGTCATAGATTATTGAATGGTCCGAACAGTGTTGGTGTTCGTATTGCTATTCAGGTTCGTATTCCGAGCATTGGTATTACTCGAATTGATATTTTTATTGCTGTTCGTGTTGACAGTGCTATTTGCATTGGAACTCTTGTTTGTGGTTGTATTTGTATTTACTGTTGCATTCGTATTACTCGCTGGAATACTGGGAGTCAACGTATTATTTGTGCCTGCGCCTGTTGTTGGTGTAGTTTTTTTGACTGTTGTTGCATCATAGGTAAATGACGTCACCATCATTTGAAACGTTGTCTTAAATGAAACAGCATTTTTCGTTCCGTAATTATAGATAATACCAATAATAGTATTTGTGTCAGCTAAATAATACGTATAACCATCAGGACTAATAATCCCACTCAAACCAGCAATAGTAACTTCTTGCAATACTGCTGGGTCAGCATCCGTAAAAAGGGATACGTACCACTCTTTCGCTGTCAGACCCTGTGGATTATCGGTCATGACAACTTGGACATACTCACCTTCAACGGAATCAGAGGTAAACAAGACTGACTTACCAGAGTCATCTGAACTGCCAGCAACCCATTTTGCTGGGTAATCCATTGACCAACCAAATGAGCTGTTCGCAAATGGCAAAACAACACCACCAGCACGGAGCGTTTTCTTCGCATCCATTGGCGAATATCCACGCAAGACTTCAGAGCCATCAATAAATCCATCACCATCTGAATCTGGAAGGCCGACTTTTGTTCCATATAAAGCTTCTTCAGCATCTGTTAACTGGTCTTTGTCCCGATCTTCAGCCAATGGTACTGTTGTCTTCACTGAAAATGGTCGAACACCGCTGGGTGCTGCTGTATTCACAGACGTGTTTGTATTGGTATTCACATTCGGAAATAACCCAGCATTCACATTTCCATTTAAACTTTGATTCACGTTCAAATTAAGGGCGGTGCCAGAATTAATTCCGTTGATAACAGTAGTTGTATTTGTATTGACCACCCCGGGCAATGGGAAGGCTTGTGGCGCACTCGTTTCATTCTGTTGCATGACCCAATATACTAGCACACCAACAATCGCAATCATTACCACGACGATTCCAATCAACAATGCAATCACCTTCCATGATGCAAAAAAAGCTCCTCGGCCAGAATTCGTTGGTAAAAACCGTTTCTTTGGCAAAAATTCTTTTGGCAATGTATACACTGATTGCTGTGCATCCGGATCGCCAATTTGAGGACGCACAACCGCATCTGTTGGTTGTGATTGAGTTGTTTCAGGTGTTGAGTGAGGCTGGACAGAATCAAACATAAGGATTATTGGGTGTTGATATTTGCGTTAGAAATAGAATCAATCGCTTCAGATACATTGAGTAATTGACCATTACCATTTGGATTATAAAAATTGCGGACTTCAGAACCATCTGAAAAACCATCAGCATCTGTATCTTTTTTTACAGGTGACGTTTTATAAATTTCAATTTCTTGACGATCGGTAAGCTCATCTCCATCTGTATCAATTTTCTTTGGATCTGTATTCACTTGCTCTTCTTGTGCATCAAGTAAACCATCTCCGTCTGTATCCATTGGCCCAGCTGATTGTGTATCCGGAGTAGTCGTATTACTCTTTGTTTCTATAGCAGGCGGTGTATTTGTTGCGTTCGTGAGCATAGTTGCATTTGCACTCGTAGCGGCTGATTCGCGATCTAGAAAATCAGGCAAAACAAATCCACGGCCAGATGTCAGAAAATAGACAATCGCTGCAATCATCCCGAAGAAAAAAGCCAAGCCAATAATAATAGAAATCATCCGACCAACCCGAGACCCAAAAATCGGTGGCTTTGAATACGGTGAAGTTGATTCAAAGTTCCCATTAGTGTTAGGAGAGGTAGCAGGGTCTGGAGATGCAGGAATTGGGGCAGTCGTTCGCGGAATTGCCGGCTGTGGTCCATTTGTTATAACACCACTCGGAGGCTTTGGAATCGCACTCGCTGTTGGAGCAGAGCCTGTTGAAACAGGCGCTATTTCATCAAGAGTTTTGTCAACAGCGGTATCTCCCAATACATTTTTAATATCAGTAACGCCGGCTGGTAAGATTTTTTCAACAAGCGTTTGAGCAGAATTTTTTTCTTGTGGTGGTTCTGGTTTTTTATCAGTCATACACTATGATTATTGAATTGGTGTCCAGGTCTGACCTGGCGTACTGCTAGTAATACCATAATTAAAGCAGGAGCAATCCGCATTATTTATCCCACCACACACATTATCAGTCACATCAACATCAGACCGGTCAAAATAGGTTTCTGATCGGCCCCCTTCGAGAAAAATTCCATATTCCAGATGGGCATATAAAGCCGCAGTCTGTGCATCTGTTTGCTTATACGCGTACACTGCTGAGCTGCTTGGGCAAAAGAACTGACTATTGACTGGATCCCAACAAGTACCGGATTCATCAAAATAGACACCACGATTTGGATCATACTGACAATCACGACTTCCGTCTTCCGAGATCCATGGCGTTGGTTTACCAACAGCATTAAATGGTGTGTAATTTTCAGCTGCGTAGAAAAAATTATATGGATCTGTTGGTAGCGTTGAGCCTAAAGTGTTACCAAGTGCGCCTTGCCACGAATTCCAAGCACTGGTCGTGAAATTCGCAATATATGAACCAAAACTCTGACTTTGTGGCTGTGGGTAGTTACCATTTGTGCTGTAATAATTATTTGCCAACGACGCAACAGCTCCGAGATCACTCACTCGTTTCGTATCACGAGTTAATTTAGCTTTATGTGAACCTTCACATTTGTCCATGCTGACATTGGAATTAAAACGGAGGAATGACAAAATATCACCACGCAGACTATTAACTCCGCCATCAGTTTCATTAAAGGTGATTAAATAAATATTATTATACAGGTCTTTTTTACCATCACCGTCATTATCTGGCACAACATTACTCGCTGAGACATAATACGAATTACCGTCCTGCACCGCTTGGTACCCATCAACCAATAAGGAGTTTGGATTGCCGGGCACTGGAGCATTACGACGATACCACTCTTCTGGAGAAAGATTTTCTTCATTCGCAAAAACACGAATTGCAAAAGCTTCCTTTAAATTCTCTGGGTTTAAGAATAAATATTGTAAGAACCAATCATCATTTGCCCCACCCTCAGTCACAACCGGTGCGTTCAAAGCTGGTTTTGAATCATCCATACAATACACAATATCAAAATATTGTGGGAATTGATGAGTTTGATATGCCTGTTGATTTTCTAGCGTCCCAACAAATGCTGGATCATCAGCATATTCCCAGAGTTTATCTGGTTCACAGAAAAAAGTGCGGACATTCGCCGTATCAGTCACATCTTGGCTCGTCCAACCAGCCAGTGGCGACAATTTCACGCCAACGGCTGATGTTCCATTATTTTGATCTCCACTGCGAACCATCTGTGCAGATGCACTCGCCCCAATACTTTGTTCACCGTCAATCCAAACCACGTTATCACAACGGTTTTCTTCCTTATATGGACGCCAAATATATTCCCAGTCAACTTGATCTGATGGAATAACCTCCTGGCCACGTGATGTCACAGCAGCTTGCATGCCGACTGTTTGATCTTGAGCTGTAAAGGTGTGCAACGCCACCTCTTCACCTGTTTCTGTATATTCCAATGTAACAGAGTCTGGAATACAGGTTTGGGCTGCGGTGCGGAATTGAATTTCACCGCGCCCACCCTTCAATGCTAATAAAGTTGCATCACTGCGCAAGGTATCAGTTTCTGAATCATTACTTGGAATGACCAAACGATATTGTGAATCAACATCAAGATGTCCACTTGGCGGCGTGAGTTGCAGTTGATTCTCATTAAATGATTTTGTGGTTGTGACATCTTGATACGCTCCATCAACTTGTTTTTGTAATTTTGCAAATGCCCAACCAGTCATCATCTCAGAAAAATCAACTGTCAGACGAATATTTGGACAGACCTCTGACTGCTGATCTGCTACGCTACTACCAGTAATTTGCGGCCTCTCCGCACAACATCCTTGTCCAAGCTCGACCGAATAACTACAACCAGCGCCGCTACCACAAATCTGAGCAGCTGTTCCAGGCGTACACACTGCACATTGATCCACAGTCGGATCTGTACAAACACCATCAACACAATATGCACCATCTGCGCACTGATCTGCTGTCTGACATTGGATATCAATATGTTGTGTGTTACTCAAACACGCATTAATCGAGACAGCCGCTTCTCCTGTGCGGGAATCAAATGGAATGGTTGCACTCACTGCTTGTTCAGAAATAAAGCTGCCATTCTCACCTTCAATAAATGGAATATCAGAAGCGGGGTCTCCAGGAAATTGCGCTCGACTTGCTGTCGTCATATTATCACCAATAAACTGAATACGATCACCATTTGTCCTGTCTTCTTCAGCGGCAAATCCACCATCTGGTGCAATCTCGCAAAGTACTGGCATGCCACCGTCTGGCACAGCTTGGCCACCTGGACATTGATTAACGACAGAAAATTCTTTCGTATTTGTCACCGCTCCATCAGAACGAGTAACCTGTACGTTACTTCTACTTCCAATCGCTACTGGGTCTGGGACAATAACTTCAATACGATCATTTGACCAACCATCTGTACATGCTAAGTTGGCTGATGTTTGATTAAATTTCACACCACTATTTTCCCCAAAACTATCAAAGAAACAACCAAGAACTGAAATTGTACTGCCACCTGGAGCAGCGTCTGGCGACAAGGATCGAATCACTGGAGTACATTTTTGATCTTCACACCGACTCGCAGAGCCAGGGCAAGCCTTTGCACAATCTTCGTCTACAACACAGGCCGAGGTGTCCGGTGCAGACTCACAAACACCAGCGTCAGAACAAATACCGCCTTCGCAATCACTGTCACTTGAACACGAAACGGTAAAATTCAATGGGTTCGTACATTGAGAGTCATCTTTACACTGAATATCTCCACCAGGTAACGTCACTCGAAAACCATCTGTTCCACTCTCATCAGACCACGCACCTTGCGGTACTGTAGCTTCTACCAATGTATCTTCCCAGACTCCAGGAATAGTCGCAATGCGATCTGGACGACCATCGGTATCATAATCATCTTCTGATAAAAATGTCGGACTACCTTTTTCATCTCCTAAATTATTACCAACAGCAGTCAGTTGCGTGCCTTGCTCACCACGAACTGGATCTAAACGACACAAACCAGGTCGCAATCTATCATTCAACGTAAATGCGTTACTACTTTCTGTGGTTGCAGCATCACTTGTTTTCAGTGCAATAGTATAGTTCCCCGGATCGACAGATCGATCACGCGATCCATCACCGTTACTGTCGTACAGCGTTGGCACTTCTGCAATAATTTGATTATCTGACCAGGTTGATTCACCACATTGATCAGGACTTGGCCATTCTGTTGCAGCCGTCACGCCGCCATTTTTCCAATCAATTTCACCTTTTTCTCCACCAAAATAACAACCATTAATGGTTACCCAGGTTCCATTGTCTCCATTATCCGGAGAAAAATCTTGAATCACCGGCGCACAACGACCAATGCTTTCATCACAAGACGACACACCTTCTCCACACGCTCCACAATCACTATCAGTTTCACAAGCCGCAAAATCAACAGTAAATTCAGATGCGTCACTCACTGATGCACCAAGCGATGGATTTTGAGCGCTCGCTGTAATAGTCGCTGTACCTTCATTTTCAGCTTGTGATCCCGGTACATAGACATTTTCTGTGCTTTGAAATGGACGCTCTGGACCAAACGCACCAACTCGCCCATTCGTCGTTTGCCAGTCCCAACTGTAATCTGTTGAATGCAATAAACGACATTGCGCATCATAGGCAGATCCAGCAAATGATTGATAACTTTGTCGGCCAGCCTCTGGGTCACCAATCGCGCTATTTTTGAAAGCCGAAGATGGGGATACATCAATTGATGACAATGCGCACAATTCTTGCGAATTTTTCGTTTTAAATTGAAAAGTATATGGTGCTTTCAACGCAATTCCTTCAGCACTTTTCACTGCTGTTGTCGCGGTAATGCGATACCAGGTGTTTGGCTGTAAGTGCGTGCTGCTGCCATCAGCAACACCGTCCTGATTTGGATCGCTTGGTGTCCGGGTAAATTGAAACTGAATCCCATGATAGGTATTTTCTCCAATCGTCAGCTCCCATGGCTCAACAGACGGAAAACCTTCAAACTGCCCTTCTGATTCATCACCCATCCGAAATTTTGGATAGGCTTCATTCAGTGTATCTCCAGAATTATATTGCTCAATAATAACAGTATCATCATTAAACGCATCACTAGCCATTGGTTGATCAAATAAAATACCAAGCTGGGCGTTCACACAAGCGTCTGTTGAATTTGGGATTGGATTTGGTGATGGATAAATACCATTTTCAGCATCACAGCTACTGAGCTCAACCACATTTGGTGCTGGCGCACACGGAATGCGATATTCCACACCGTTACTCGAAAGCTGTGTCTCTTCATTATAGACCGATGCCCAATAGACATCTTGGCCCATTCCCGCATTAGTTACACCATCAATCCGACTTGTTGCCCATCCGGTAATACCCGCACTATATCCAGTTGAGATATCAGATAATTTTGTGAACATCACACGCTGAGAACCCTGATCTTCGCCAAGGCGATCACCAAACAACGCAAAACTGGCTTCGCCGGTATCAGAACATTGTGGATCAATCCGACAGACGTTTGGACGAATTTCATCACTAAAGGTAAACGGCAGTAAATCGGAATGGCGACCGTCTGGTCGTTGTAGCTGAATGTATGCAACATCACCAGTTGCCCAACGCCCCTCAACCCCTGCTGGATCACGATAGGTCTCTGGCGCAATTGCAATCACTTCAGTCGCTTCCCATGTGTCACCACAAACATCACCAGACGGGAATGTTAATTCAGAGATTCGCGTGCCATCAAGTGATTTTAAATACACTGTCCCAACCGTTTCGCCAAAATTTTCACCACGCAGAGTAATATATTGACCAGGTGATCCTGACTGTGGGTCCATCCCACTAATATGTGGACTAATAGAATCAACATTTTCTGGTGATGGCTCACTTGATTCACCAGCCACACGCACAATCGGTCGTGAATCAGTCGTTGTTATTGGGGTACGGAGTTTTAATGTGCTGATGCCCTGTAGTGGCCGATCGAGACATTGATCCCCTTTTGATGTATCTTGATCAATCGCGCCGATATGGGCAGCGTCAAAACAACTATTCACTCCTTCAGCTGCTAAAATCGTTCGACCGTTATCTCCTTGAAATTCTACTTCTGGATTTGGTCCAAGATATTTTCCTTGAATCGTCAATGTGTGTGTCAACGCATTGTCTGCTACAAACTCTCCATAGTAATCCGCGTTCGGATCAATTGAATCAATGACTGGTGTGCACAATGGATTTTCTCCAGTTTCCCAAATGATTGGCACCTCAGATTTTCCAGCTGGCGTATCAAAAAAGTTATCAATGTCCGCACCTTCTGATTGACCATTTGTATTTCCATCTAAGGAATTTCCGCAAGAATCCGTCACAGCACCAGCAAAATTATTAGCTGCATCACCACCATACAATCGCATTACATAGGTCGCGTTGGCTTGCAGTTGTTCAGCTGGTCGCGCTTGTGCATAATTCAAATCACTACCAAAGCTCCAACCATCAAGGTTAATTGGGTCTGTCCAATCTATGGCTCCTCCATCTTTCTGATGAACTACAAAAGAAACATCATCATTAAATGACGTGATGCGCATTGCTTCACTAAAGTCATAGTTAATGACTGTATTCAAACAAATATCTTGCGCCTTATGATTTGGAAATGGTGAGCTTTCAGAAGTAACAACAGTTGGTGGAACTGTATCTGTGTCACTGCCCGTTGTGAAGGTCCATTCATAACTTTGGGACATTGATACTCTTGTATCAACACCACCCGCGTCTCCTGTAGCCGCACTCAAGATACCTTGCGCTCCACCGAAAACAACAGCCCGATAACGTGTGTTTTGTTCAAACGTTTTTGCTGGAACAAAGTTAAAATATTCTGTCTCAGCACCTGGCGCAAAACCAATCGTGCCAGCTAAAGTATCACCAACGCATTGTCGTGATGTTTCATCACATAAACCAGAAGCACACGCATTATTTGTCGTACATCCAGCACCTGCCTGAGCACCATTTTCAACTGTAATGTTAAATGAATCAGCCGTCACTGTCGTTTTATCAACTGGCAAGCTCATCCGTACAGTCACGTCTGTACAGAGCAAGACATCAGTCTGACCATTTTCTGGATTCGTTGAAGTAACACGGAAGTCAGATGATGCGCCACCTGGAATTGAACAGCCCGGGCATGCTGGTCCGCCACCGCCGCCAAGATCTGTCCCGGTCGCGTCTGCAATCGCGCGCAAAATCCAGAGCGTAATACCCCAGGATGCCAAAATAATAATTAAACCAATAGTCGCATTGATGAGCACTTTCTTTGCTTGCGCAATTTTTTCTTCGTTACCGGCAGCAGTCATCCATAGCCAACCGCCATACATCATAATCAACAACACGATGAAGGTCAGAAAGCCGAGAAAAATATTAATGATCGCACTGATGATTTCAAATGGTGATCTCTGTCCTAATGCAATGCCACCTGAATTAGCAGTCGTTAATTGAGCGAGAACTGGGTCTGCAAAGGCAACAAAACCAAGAACAACAAATGCACCAAGCAGAGCGGCGCGTGTCAGCAGGTGTCTATTCCAAAATTGTCTACTGCGAGATTGCATGAGGCTTATGACAATTGTTCTTGAATCAACTCTTTGACTTTTTTTCCATCGGCTCGCCCACCAACTTGTTGCATAACTGGCCCCATGACCGCGCCGAAATTTGGTGTCGGTGTTTCTTTGATAACTGTCATAATAATAGCGCGGACTTCATCATCTGTGAATGGTGCTGGCAAGTACTGTTCAATGATTTTAAGCTCAGCTTGTTCTGTTGCAGCCAAATCCACACGGTCACCTTTCGTAAACGCTTCAATCGAATCTTTGCGTTTCTTGGCTTCTTTTTGCAAAACAACCAACACATCTTCATCTGTCATCATGTTTTCTGCAGTAGATTTTTCCGCGTTGAGTAAAGCGGCTTTAATAAGCCTGAGAACGCCAAGTTTTTCTGTGTTGCGTTCTTTCATTGCGGTTGTCAGATCAGCTAAAATTGCTTCGTGCAGAGACATACAAAATAGATAAATGTTATGGCGCTATTATACCAAAAAACACCTGGAACGCCAAGTGTTTTTTGATCTGCTTTTTACCTATGTGATTTTTAGTTCTTGCGGTAGGTGTTTACGATAACGAGTTTACCAGTT
Organism: Bdellovibrionales bacterium; assembly: GCA_044233365.1. GTDB lineage: Bacteria > Patescibacteriota > Patescibacteriia > UBA9570 > XYC2-FULL-38-9 > CALKUP01. The sequence goes on from JBIIKE010000008.1 coordinate 12,135, forward strand.
TTAATGTCATGTTCACGTTGTTCACGAGTCACACGGCGACGTTGCGCGTTGGTGCGCTTGCGGTTCCGTGAGAGCTTACGCTCAAATGTCTGGTGTGATTTGACCGTATTCACCATTCCGCTTGAACGCGTATCACGTCGAAATTTCCCAATCAGGGATTCGTTGCTTTCGCCTTCTTTGCGTTTCTTGATATGAATCATTCAATCACACTCCTTTCTATAGTAAAGATAGAAAGGACGATACTACAAAAGAACCAACCTGTCAATTATGAGGTTCCCTCAGACAAGATTTTCCACGCGGCTACCGCCAAGCAAATGGATATGAAAATGACGAATAATTTGACCACCATCGTCTCCGATATTAGTTACTACTTTATACCCTGACTCCTCAATTTTTTGTTCGCGTGCAATTGCTGCGATGCGGAGCATCATACGACCAAGCAAGCCTTCATCTTCAGTCGTGAACTGCGCAAGACTTTCGACTGGTTTTTTTGAGATCAACAAAATGTGCACTGGTGCTTTTGGTCTGATGTCGCGAATCGCAATCATTTCCTCATCTTCAAACACAATATCTGCTGATGCTTCTTTATTAATGATTTTAGTGAAGATACTCTCCTCCATATTATTTTTTCAACAGTTTTTTGAGTGTCGCGATAAGCTTTGCTTGATCAATCGTTTCTTGTGATCCAGCTGACATGTCACGAATAATAATCGTGCTATCAATCATTTCTTTTTGACCGAGAATCAATGTGTACTTCGCTTCTGCGTTACTTGCAAGTGACAGTTGATCACTCAACCGGTTTTTACTAATGTTGCTCATCACCGCAATTCCAGATTGACGCAGTTCTTCAAATAACTTCAACGCACGCTTGCGAGCTGTTTCTCCAATTTGTGCAAGGAAGACATCTGCAGTTGGCTCTTTTACAACTTCAACATGCATTTCTTTGACTGCAAGAATAATCCGCTCAAGACCCATTGCCATTCCAACAGCTGGTGTTCCTGGAGCGCCTCCAAGCATTTCCACGAGATAGTTATATCGCCCGCCACCGCCTAATGCGATTGGTGGCATATTTGTTGCCGGCGCTTCTTCGCTGACAGCATCAGAAGCAACTTCTGCAACAGACTCTTCTCCTTCACCTAATACAACTGGTTTTGGCGCAGCTGGGTTCAAAATAAATTCAAACGTTGTATGAGAATAATAATCAAGACCGCGCACGAGTTTTGAATCAAGACGATATGGAATATTACTTTCATCAAGATACTCGAGCACACTCATAAAATGTTCACGTGATTCGTCATCAAGAAAATCAACAATCTGTGGAGCACCTTCTAAAATTTCTTGTGTACGCTCATCTTTTGAATCTAAAATGCGTAATGGGTTTTTGTTAAATCGATCTTGACTCGTTTCATCTAATTGCTTGCGATGCGGCTTCAAGTAATCTTTTAATGCGTTGACGTATTGCTTGCGCGTTTCCGGTGTTCCCAAAGAATTAATCAAAACTGTGACAGGCAATCCCAAGTCTGACAGCATATTGTAACCCATCGCAATCAACTCAGCATCAAGTGCGGGTTGTGGACTCCCAATAATTTCCCAATTGCCCTGATGAAACTGACGATAGCGACCAGCTTGTGGACGATCATATCGAAACAACGGACCATCAGACCACAACTTCACTGGCTGCGGCTGATTCACCATGCCGTGTTCAACGTATGCTCGGACAACCCCAGCAGTAAATTCCGGACGGAGCGCAACTTGGTCTTCACCCTTTGTTTCAAATTCGTACATTTCTTTATCGACCACATCTGTGCCTTCACCAATTGTGCGTTTAAACAATTGCAACTCTTCAACAACCGGGACATCAATACGGCTGTAACCATACGCACGAGACACCTGATCAATCGCTTGACGGACAAAATCCCAATACATTTGTTCTTGCGGCAAAATATCTCGCATGCCGCGTAGTAATTGAAATTTCTTTTTTCCCCCTTTTGGTTTCGCTGGAACTGATTTTTTTGGAGCCGGTTTACTTGCGGCAGGTTTTTTTGTCATTTTTTTTGGAGTGGATTTTTTAGCGGACATAATAAATTGTTGAGCTGATCTTAATCTGTTGAGTAATCAACCGGTGTGAAACGAGTGAAACGTTTCAGCGGCCAAGTACGGAGCCACGTGCGACCGATAATTTCCGTCCGGTCAATTGCCCCGAAATAACGCGAATCGAGACTTTCTTTGCGATTGTCGCCAAGAACAACGTAACTGTCTTCCGGCACTTCAATCACACCATCGCCACGCATAATTGTCTGGACATCTTCTGCTAAATATGGCGTTTCGTCAAGTTGCGCTCCATTAATGTGGACCTTGCCATTTTGGATGCTCACTGTCTCGCCAGGCAAACCGATAACGCGTTTAATAAAGGACTGAGATGGATCTTGTGGGTTATGCAACACGACGATATCACCGCGTTGCGGAGCATGGCGATGATACGTCAACTTATCAATAATCAAATACTCATAATTATGGAAGTTCGGTTCCATTGACGCGCCTTTGACGTAGTACGTTTGGAAGATGTACAACCGTAGCGGTACAATGATGACAAGTGCAATCACAACAATAATTGTCACCTCCCAAAGAAAACTCAAAATTTTATTCATAGTCGTATTCTATTGTACGAGATTTTGATTGACATGGCAACATGAGTCCGTATACTTACCAGAGAATATTTTTATGAATCTTGATTCAATTGAACCAACACAAACCGAAGCGCACACTGATGGTGTGGTGAATTTAGTTCCAACAATTTCAACCCGCGAAAAAATTGCATTGGCTGCACGGCGCGTACGAAATTGGATGAATTGGAAGCGCGTGTTGCTGGTTGTTGGTAGTAGCGTGCTCGTAGTTGGTGTAGCAACTGTTGCCTATGTCTACCAGTTCACAAAAAATGATATTACCGACAAAGATGGGCAACTCAATTTTTTTCAACAAGTCGGCAATGTTGTTGGCACAAGCACTGAGCCAGTACGCGGGCAAGAAACTGATCGCGTTAATATTTTGCTCATGGGAAAAGGTGGCGCAGGCCATGACGGTGGCGAGTTAGTGGATACGGTAATGGTCGCTTCTCTGAAGCCATCAACCGGTGAGGTAGCACTGATTTCTCTACCACGAGACTTGGTTGTTCCATTTACTCCCGAGGGTGCAAAAAAACCGACTGAATATCCACGTGTGAATTACATGGTATATAAAGGAGGGGTTGATTTTGCACGTGAAAGCATGAAGACTGTGCTGGGTCTGGATATTCATTATTATGCGCTGGTCGATTTTAGTGGCTTTCGAAATGTGGTTGATACAATCGATGGAATTGATCTTGCCGTTCCAAATGGGTTCACTGGCTATTATGGCGCGAATGAACTAAGCGAACCATGTCCGCGAAATAATAAAGCAACACTGGAAGATGGCGTCTATTGTGCGATTACATTTGTGCCTGGCACTGAGCACATGAATGGTGAACGGGCCTTGCAATATGCACGCATCCGAAAAATGGCACCGGGCTCGGAATCAAATGAAGGTTCAGATTTTAAACGCGCGGCTCGTCAACAACTGGTATTGCAAGCCATTAAAGATAAAACCTTTTCCGCGTCCACATTATTGAATCCGGTGCGAGCGAATGGATTGTTGAATGATTTTGGGGACCATGTCTCAACCGATATGGAAGCCTGGGAAATGCTCGCTATGGCGCAGTTGGTAAAAGATGTCGATCGCAGCAAAATCAAAAACATCGTCATTGACCAAGGTGAAAATGGATTAGTAAAACGAATTGCAAATGCCGAAGCATATTTACTCGAGCCAAATGCTGGGCCGACAGATTATTCGGAAATTCAAGCTGTTGCGCTGGGCGTCTTTGATGAAACTTCATCTGCAGTCGCTGAACAAGCTCAAACAATTGAAAATGAACACCCTGTCATTATTCTGCAGAATGGAACAGCAACAGAAGGCCTCGCTTCGCGTTTAAGTAAAACACTAGAGACTGTGGGAATTCCCGTTGCATCATTTATGAACGCAGCAGTCAAAACAGCAAGTAAAACTACTCTGATTGATCTCAGTGGTGGCACAAAACCAGAAACACGTAAAGCATTGGAAGCACGCTTTAAAACAACTGCAGTAGCAGCAACCCTGACTCCGACTGCTAGTGGCATGATTGTGAAGAGTGCAAGTGATATCTCCATGCTCGAGAAAACCGAGCTGCCAAATAATACGGATTTTGTCGTTGTCGTTGGCGCAGACCAAGTAGAAACAACAAGCACGCCAACGGGTCAGGCAGAAAATACCAATAGCTCGACAAAAACCAATACTAATAGTAGTGTTCGTGTAATCCCTGCAGGCAATGCAAATGCTGGGGCAACGAGCAATACGAATACACAATAATGACTACAACTACCAAATTACAGCGCTTACCCGTCGTCGCGATCGTCGGTCGCATGAACGTCGGTAAATCGACGCTATTTAACAAACTCACCGAAGATGATCGTGCGATCACGTCTTCCTGGGCAGGCACAACGCGAGATGTAAATTCGGGCGTTGTCTTATGGCGCGGTATGGAATTTGAATTGCAAGACACAGGCGGGCTCGATGTTGAAGATGATGCGCAATTGGAAGAGCGCGTGATTGCAGCGGCTGTTCGTGCGGCCCAAGAAGCTGACTTAGTGTTATTTGTTATTGATGGAAAAACTGGCGTGCTGCCAGCTGACGAAAAAATTGCCAAGATTTTGAAAAAGACTGGCGCTCGCGTAATGTTGGTATTGAATAAAATGGATCGACCAAAAGCCGATGAGTTTGATTCGAGTATTTATAAATTTGGTCTCGGTGAGCCGATTTTGGTGAGTAGTAAAAATGGTCGTGGCTCTGGCGATTTGCTGGATACAATCTTTGAAACACTTGAAATCAATACGGTCCCGCAAGAAGCCAGCGATCGGATTAAAGTCGCAATCATCGGTAAACCAAATGTTGGAAAGTCTTCCTTATTAAATAGCATCTTAGGTGAGGATCGTGTGATTGTTGCAGACATGGCGCACACAACACGTGACACAAATGATATTCCCTACACCTATAATGGTCGCGATTATTTATTGATCGACACAGCCGGAATTCGTAAACGCAAAAATGTCAGCAGCGGTTGGTCAGACAAGAGACTCGGTATTATTGAACGCCAAAGTGTGAGTCATGCAATTCATGCGATTAATCGTGCGGATGTCGTTGTGCTCGTGATGGAAGCGCAAAAACGGATGTCGAGTCAAGATAAAAAAATTGCCGACATGGCGGTTGAAAATGGCAAAGGGCTGATCATGGTGTTGAACAAATGGGACTTAATTGAAGACAAAACGCCGACGACAATTAATGAGTTTGCTGATTATTTTCATGCTGAATTGCCGTCGTTGCGGTGGGCGCCAATGGTGTTTGTGTCTGCAAAGGAAACGGTGCGTGTAAGAGAGTTACTTGATGTTGTGGCAGATGTCGCGGCGAATTATAGCTTGGAAGTCAGCGACGAAAAATTAACGGACGTGTTTGCTGTGGCGCAGCGGATGTATCATCCAAAACAGACTGCGATGCGAAAATATCGTAAGCGCGATGCCAAATTACAATCGTTGACACAGATTGGTGTGAAACCTCCCCGCTTTTTATTCAAAGCCAAATATCCGAAAGACGTTCCAAAAGCGATTATCAATATTGTGGAGCGTGAATTACGTGAGCAATATGGTTTTGCTGGCGTGCAGATTATTATCGAAGTGGCATAACGTGATATACTGCTCATTGTATGGCAGAACAAAAGAAAT
>JBIIKE010000064.1:0-4667 GCA_044233365.1 Bdellovibrionales bacterium
CTGGTGTGCAACCAGCACGCTCTAACATCGCGGCAATGCGCTCGGCATCCGCTTTATTCGTCGCGCAGCCAAGTGGGATCAACCAATACTGCATAGATTACTCCGACTTCCACTCAACCGTGACGGTCTTGCCTTCGCGCTGCACAGTAAATTGAAAGACACTGCCAACTTGTTTACTATGAATCAACGCTGTGAGATCCGTTTCTTCAGTCACCTGGACACCACCAACAGCGGTAATGAAATCGCCTTTCATCAATGTCTGTGTATTTTCCACTGGAACAACATCTGCTGACACACCATCAGTAATCAATTCCATATTCTTCACGTCATAGACATACATCCCCTGCTCAGCAAGCGTGAACTGCAGCCGCTGCGCATCTGTTAACCGACTGACATTAATATATGAAATATCAACTACTGGCCGTTTCAATTCGCCATTGAAAATAACGGATTGCAAACCACCGTAGACAATTGATGCTGGAACAACAACGCCTGGTTGGAGTGTAATGCCAAGTAAATCTCCATTATTATTAAACACTGGACTACTTGGTCGCGATGTTGCTGGATCTTGTGGATCGATGACAGTGTATTGATCAAGCTTTTGCGTTGAACGCAACACATTTGACCGAGTCAGCTCACCTGCTGCACGACGCTCATACACCACATACGATCCCAATTGTTTTTCAATGACGCTCAGAAGCTGCCCAACAGACACTGTTGTGCTGCCAGAGAATGACGCAACGTCCAAATTCGACGCATCAATCCGAATATAAGACATTCCAGAGAAAGCATCATCAAACCGTTTTTTTATTTCATAACTTTCGCCATTGGTTAAAATCACTCGAAATTCTTTTTGTGCATCAACCGCGTCAGCTGCCGGCAAAATTGAGGTCGCAACAACTAACCACCCATCCGTCGTTGCAATCACCGCATTACCAACAAACGTTGACCCCTTTGTTACATCTGGTGACTGCGAATAGACTGCCGCAATTTCAGACAACACTTGTGGCGCAGCTTGAATCACTGACTGCTCGCCACCTTTCACTGATAAAAATGTTCGATCACGCTCAGCTTGTACATAATCAATCACATTCAGTTTTCCAATCACTGGCCAGTCAGACGGCACATTGACGGCAATCAAAAAGCCAGCGGTTCCTGCAATAAAGCCAAACAGAATGCTGAGAAGAATCACAACAAATGCGCGAGAAGGGCGATGACCATTCTTGCGAGCATTGTCAGCGGCAATGCGATATTCAGACTTTGGTGAGGTTGGAACGATTTCTTGTTTCATAATAAATAATCTATACCCACTGTGCTGTGAGTAAAATCAGTAATAAGGCGCAAAGAGCCACGAGAGTATACTGAAAAATGGCTTTTTTGTCCACCGAATCCCGCAGTTGCATCACAATAATACTCGGAACTGCATAGAAAAACGCCCCAAACACACCGCCAGCAACAATATAATTTGTCGGCAAAAAATACATTACACCTGCTAGTTGCACACAGAGCAATCCAATCCAGATAATCAACCCAATCTGCTGACGACCAAGTAAATGAAAGCCTCGCATGACATGAGCCGTGCCCAACACACCATATAAAAATGCCACCACAAACAACACCCACAACTGAATACTATTAATCAGCACCATCGCAAACAAAAACGCGAACGTAAAAAAACTTCCAAGAATAATCAGGTACTGCGAAAATTTTGGCAACAATAAATTTGTATATTTTTGTGGTTGATACCGATAGGTAAAAATCGTTTCAAGATAGAGCCCAAACACAAATGGCAAACCAACCACAAGCGACCATTGAAATGTCACTGTGTCAACAAACAAGAAAAATCCGTATCCACTCACAATCCACAAAATCACCGGAATGGCTTGCCACCAAGCTTCTAACGATAACAATTCCCACTTCAATAAATACCACAACGATACAAATCCAACGACAATCATAATCGTTGCGAGTCGTTGCCACTCTGCCGGATACAATAATAACTGCGCACTACAATACACATATACCAAGGGTGCGACAATCGGAATGAGACGTTTGAGTAAAATCATAATTTAACGCAAAGCAGCTGCTGTGACATCACTCGCTACTGCAGTCTGTATACCAGATTTCAACCCGACTGAAAAGAGATCAAAACCACGTTTCACAAGCACAGTTGTTGAATCAATCAATCCAATCGGCTCTTCGTCAATTCGCAAATACGTTTGTTCACCATTTTGAATGGCGTAAATGCTATTTACCCGATCAGCAATTGTGATAAGTACAGCGTTTTCATCTTGGACTGTGTGCATTACCGGATAGACTATTTTGCCGCGTTTTGATAATCGCGCATCACTATTTTCTTTAACCTCACCAACCTCTGTAACGGCATTCGAACGAAGATCGACGGTTTGGAGCTTCGCTGTTCCACCGAGCGACCAGTCCAGTCCTGCGACCGTCGAATCATTCAAAAATATTACACCAAAACCGCCGAAATTTTCCGGCAAGTCAACTGTCGATTTTTTTTCAGCGCTCGCAGACAATTCAAGGTATTGCGTTTTTGGGCGCGGTGTTTGATTACTTGCAACAACGAGCGCAAACCGACCAGCGGCTGGCGACCAGGCAACGCTCACTGGATCTTGCGCAATCCGGCGGACCTCATTTGTTTTTTTTGCGTACACAAACAACTCTCGCTCATCAACGCTCTCACCTTCAATAAATGACACCAATTGCCCAGATGGATCCGCTTCTAACGATTCAATAAGCCTTTCTGAACGATAGACATCCTGTTTTTTGACGGCACGATCATCAAAGGATGCTTCAACAATCACATAGCTGGTCTCGGATGCACTCGAGCTCGATTTTTTTACAGCGCGCTTCTCTACCCAGTATAACCGATCTTTTGCCCATGCGAGTGTTTGCGGCTGCTCAGCATCAATGACGGCAATGACTGGCTGTGGCGCTTTCGGATCTGGTAATACAATTCGAACGCTCCCATCGACAATCACGGCAATTTCTGAACCAGCTTTTTCAAGCGGTGCCAACAATTCATTTTTGGGCAAATCAGCAATTCCGCCAGGAGTGTTTGTGGCTGAGGGGTTTTTTTGGGCCCGTGAAAAAATTGTCGAACCATCGACTCGATTCAACAACACAATGAAGCCAAACACAATAATTGCTAAAGCTCCAAGGACGAGAAAAAATCGCACGCTAGAGCTGTTCATTATTGTAACCAACCGTATGTTTTCTTGAGGACCGCGATACGTTCTTGGGCTTGTGAAAATTGTCCGCCCTGCGCTTCACGTAATGCAAGTACAACTTCGAGCTGGACATTTTTTAATTCGGCTGGCGCACGCAATTCAAGCGCTGAATACAATTTTTGCTCAGCTGCTGCGCTGTCATCAAAATTATAGCCATCTAATAACGCATTCAATTCTGTGCGATACGTCGCATCAACTGCCGCGGCATCCGGCGTGTTCACAACAGCATCTCGCTCGCTCACAGCCTCGCTCTTGCCTTTCAAGCCTTCAACCAATCCTTTGCTACTCATTTGACCGGACAACAACATCCAGGCGCCAAAAAATAATACCAACACAAACGCGGCAATACTAAAAAACATGTTAAAACGGGAAACAACAGCTAAATGATGATGTATTGTTTTTTCAGTTTTATTTTCCATATTTTTTATAGAATAGTTTTATTGATCAACTTCTTCTTCACCAATTTTATTCACCATGATCATTTTGCGACGATTAAACAAATCTGCCAAAAATCGATCAGTGACATCTTTCCGATAATCATATTCCTCTTTTGAAAAAAGTGTGTAACGCAATTGCTTACCAAACATCTCTTCAAATTGCTGCAACAATTTTTGCAACCGAGTTTTACTCACAACGCCGATAATAAAAATATCAGTTGGCGCGTCATGGTCCTGAACAAAATGACCCATTAGCGCAAAATAATCCATCGGACCAAGCCCACGAATTGATTCGACGAATGATTGCTCTGTCACTAAGCGGGTTTTCATAATGACCGCCTGCAACTCATGCAACAATGGGAAATCTGGATTCAACGTATAATATTTTTTCTTCTGATCAATTGAAGAAGTAAGGAGGCCAATTTCTTCAAGATTTTGTAGCTCACGGCGAACTGAATTAATCTGCTCGTCAATAACGCGAGTCAGTTCACGGACAAAATAGTGCTCTTGCGGCTGGGTAAAAAACAGCCGGAGAAGCTTGACGCGGGTGCGGGATCCAAAGAGTTCTTCTAACATACGAATAGAAGTATACACGGCTTGTCGATTTTGTTCAATTATTGTATAAATAGTCCATGAATTCAAGTACTCTCGAGACCCTCTTTTTGCGTGTTGTCAAAACCGATGGCCGCTCAACCGTTCGCCTCTTTGAGGCCACGCCAACCCCGCTTGAGGAAAAAAATCTCGGCAAATTATTTGCAGTGATTGAATTGGATTTAGTGAATGAAAATAATGAACACATTATTGACCTGGTGTTATCACGCTTAACTGATGCCTACTATGCCTCTGAACAATTTGAAATTGAAGCAGCGTTTGAGCATGCGCTCCATCGCCTCAACGAACAAATCGCAACGATTGTTGCTGAAGTTGGTGAAGATTGGCTGAAGGGCTGCAACGCGGTGCTTGGTGTTGTGCATGGATC
>JBIIKE010000065.1:0-4628 GCA_044233365.1 Bdellovibrionales bacterium
GATTTGCGACAACTCTCGACAGAACAAGCGAACGTTTTTTTGAATTCTTATACTGGTTGGAATCAGACAATTGCAGAAGCTGCCTATGAAAAAGGATATGGTGTAGAAATTTATGCACCAAATCACATTGTGCGAATTCAACATCCAGATTCTCGCCAAAAGGTGTATCTCTATAGCATGCACACACCACTGAATGTAGAAAGCAGTGCCGCGCTGGCAAACAATAAATTTAATACAAATCTCATTTTGCGTGATGCAGGAATTCTAGTTTCGCGTAGTATTCGGCTTTCAAAAAGTGATTTTTTAGATACGGGAATAAGTGACATTGCATTGAAATTTCCTGTGGTGGTCAAGCCAAATGAACATACGGTCGGTGGAGAAGGGGTGATATTAAATATTCAAGATAGTGATTCTTTATATGCGGCTCTTACAAAATCATTTGAAGCAGTTTCATTTGTCATTATTGAAGAATATCATCCATATGCGAATGAATATCGAGTGTTAGTTCTTGATGAAAAAGTGATTGCTGTGACACAGCGTATTCCGGCCTATATTATTGGCGATGGTGTCGCAACAGTTGAAGAATTGATTGCACAGAAAAATCAACAACGGCTCGCAAACCCACAAATTAAAATGAAACCAATTCCGATTGATGATGTAACGCTCAAGCATATCCAAGATGCTGGCTACTCTCTTAGTAGTATTATACCAAAAGATACCGCTCTTACACTACAAGATGTTGTGAATTCAGGTCGCGGCGGAGAATTTTATGATATGACTGACGTCATTTGTCAGGAAAATAAAGATGCCTGTATTCAAGCTGCCCGTGCTCTTGGATTGCGTTTTGTCGGCTTTGATGTTTTGTGCCATTCTATTGCTGAGCCAATTATAGAAGGTGCGGGCATTGTTGTTGAAGCAAATGAATACCCAGGAATTACCTGTCATATTTTCCCGCACAAAGGAACACCGCGTTTGGTGCAATATCCAATTCTTGAAGCGTTGTTTATTTGAAAATTGCCCGAACAATTTTCTTTGCAAGCTGTTGTGCAATTTTTGAGTCTTTAAAACCATGCATGGCGATGTCTGGATTTGCATTGAGCTCAATAATTTTCAATTCAGATACGCCGACTGCAGTTTCTAGCGAGTCAGCGAGAATATCAACACCCACGAGCCTCAGGTCAGTTGCATGAGCGAGTGACTTCATCATGCGGTGCAAGTCTTGATGTACCGTTTGTGTTGAGAAAAGTTTTATTTCACCACCTGCTCCAAAATTACAGACATTTTTGAGTCGAATGGTCATACCTTTTTTTGGAATCGTCGATAAGGTGATTTTTTTAAATTGCAAATTTTTACGGAGCTCTTGATCAAGAGAAATTAATCCAGCATTCTGCTTTTTGCGTAGAATATTTTTTTGTTTAATTAACTGACCAATGGTTTGTTTGCCATCTCCAATAATATAGGCCGGAATACGCTCGACAATGCCAATGATCTTTCCCTCTAATACAAGAACCCGAAATTCTTTTTTACGAATAATAAATTCTTCAACAATAATTGTTGGGTATTGATTGAATAATTTTTTTGCCAGTAACCGCAGGTCTTGCTGGTTCATGATATTTGTAATCACACCCTTTCCTTTGAATGTATGGGCATTTGGTTTTATTACAACCGGGAATGGTGGTTGCAGTCTCATTTTTTCTCGATCGTCTAGGTCTGTGTGCTTTATTTTCATTCCTAGTGTTGCTGGAAAGCCAATGGACCGAAGGAATTGATTGCACTCTTCTTTGTGATTGGTTAATTTTGCACTCGCCGCAGTATTGATTGGAACGTGAGATTGATAGATTAATTGCCACCGAGCGTTTCTGGCATTTTTTTTGATAAATATAAAATGGATTGCTTGTGGGTGTATGCGGACTGAGCCACCATAAAATAGTGCCGCATCAGCATATAAACGAGCAACTTCATATAATTGACCTAGTCTAGGATCATTCAGTGATGTAATGACGATGCCTGTTGCTGCTGTGGATTCTGAGTATGTATTCATATATATCACACTACAGTAGATTTTTATCCGTGGCTACACTAGTTCATGTATTTGATTTTACCATACCCATGGTATAGACTTCTGTTTATGCAAAAAATACCTACACTCCTCTTTCTCTATGGAGAAGATGACTCGACCAACGATGTTCCATTTGCCAATGCGGCGATTCAAGACGCATCCTACCGTGCATTTTATACACGTGCACAGAATGAATATGGAATGCGAGTTGTTCGCGCTTCAGTTGATTGGTTTGTTGATGGTGTTTGGTCAAAGTATTGGACATTCAATGGCACAGAATGGATCAAACATACTGAATCGATTGTTCCGGATCTTGTGATTGATAAATCAACATTTAATCCTGAAAAATATCAACGGTATCAAGAGATTCAACAGAAAACTATTTTGTTGAATCCATGGGAAATGAAGACGGTCACTTCAGATAAGTTGATTACCGCCATCGCATTTGCAGGGTATGCGCCACAAACACGCGTTGTATATTCAACAAGTGAATTGCAACAGGCAATTGACACTGTAAAAACAACCGAAGTCGTGGTCAAACCACAACACGGATTTGGTGGGACTGGCGTGCAAATTCTTTCACACGCAGAAGCAAAAAAATTACAGATTGATACACCACATATTGTCCAGCCGTGTATTGATACCTCAGGTGGTATTGCTGGAATTGTTGAGGGGTATCACGATCTCCGAGTTGTCATGATGGGAAATGAACCAGTGTTTTCGTATATTCGTACTCCAGCACCTGGTTCTAAATTATGTAATTTAACCCAAGGCGGTGATCCAATTTGTGTTCCGATCGCGGACATTCCAGAGGCTGCGCTCAAGGTTATCGAAGAAGTACAAAAAAGATTCAGTGTATTTTCTCGGTCAATATATTGTATTGATTTTTTGTTTGATGAAAACCAACAGCCGTGGATTGTTGAAATGAATGATTCCCCAGGAATTTATTATCCACCTGGTTCAGATGAGTTACAAGACCTCGCCATTACGTCCTACTTGTCATATTGCTCTGCATTAATGAAGTGAGTTTTCTTGTATGTTTAAAATTCTCACTTCAATTATTCTTGGGATCGTTGGTGTTCTAGTGCTGGTGATTTTAGGGCTCTATTTCACTGCGCCATCCAATTACAATATTCTGGTGATTGGCTCTGATCAGCGCGGAGATGAACGAGCGCGATCAGATGTGTTATTTATTGTGAGTATGCCGAAGTCTGGTTCGAAACAGCCAGTCTTTTTGAGTATTCCGCGCGACACGAAAATCGATCATAAAGAGCACGGTCTGCAAAAAATTACCCATTTCTATTCAATGGGTGAACGAACGGAAAAAGACAAAAAACTCGGCAATCGGATTTTGACAACCGAAGTTGTTGAGGACTTATTGGATGTGAAAGTCGATGCGACGCTCGAAGTGACGTTTGATTCATTTCAGGAAATTATTGATAGCGTCGATGGTGTATCGTTAGAAGGGAAAGAAGCAACTGGCTCACAAGCGCTGGCGCGGATTCGCGATCGGTTCACAGAAGGTCGGTCTGACTTTGATCGCCAGGCAAATGAGCGTGAAGTGTTTCGTGGAATTTTGACCAAAGTAAAAAGTCCGACGAAAGCTCGGGCGCTCTATGACTATTTTGAAACGTCAGATAAAGCCCATGTCACATTCGACAAAGTAAAGTTGGCGCGGTTTGCATTTGGCGCAGGGATTGCGCGGCGTGGAAATATCAGCATTGGCGAAATGAAAGAAGTTGAGATGCCGGGTGAGTCAGCTCGAATTTACACACCATCGTTTGGAAAGTCGTTATATTATTGGGTGGTTGACGAGGAAGAGCTCAAAACATTGGTTGACGAAAACTTGAAATAAATGTTTCGCGCTTCAGCCTTCAAATTAAATATGTTTGATACGTGCGGACAGCAGTATAAATTTACGTACATTGACCATCTCGATAAAGAGATGAAGCAGCCAAAGCCATATCTCACCATGGGCGCGCACGTTCACAATGCATTGCATGATTTTTATGAACAACTCGAACCAGAAGACCGGACATATGACCGCCTAGAGCAACTACTCAGAAAACGATGGCGAGAAAATCGACAAGGCTTCAGTTCAATCGACGATGAAAAAAAGTGGGGAATCAAAGCGTTGCAAATGCTCAAGCTCTATCACCATCGGATGAATGTACAGCAGACGCCGGTTTTATTAGAAGATTATTACGATGCGCAAATCAGTGAAGATGTGAAACTGCTTGGCCGGATTGACCGTGCGGACAAACTTGAAGATGGTTCGCTGCATGTGATCGATTACAAAACTGGAAAATACGATGAGGAAAATGTCGGCAACCTCCAGCTGCAGCTCTATGCCATCATTGTCAGTGCGAATAAAAAAGAGCCAGTAACGAAAGCGAGTTATCTCTATCTTCAAACCATGCAGTGGCACACGATTGAAATCGTGCAAGACGATTTACAAGAGGCTATCGCAATCGTTCAAGAACAGGTCGAAGCGATTAAAAAAGAAAAAGAGTTTCTTCCGAATCCAAACAAATATTGCAAATCGTGCGATTTTCTCACAATCTGCCCG
>JBIIKE010000009.1:0-17540 GCA_044233365.1 Bdellovibrionales bacterium
GACTCACTGCTCTTTTTTGTTGGTCTGTTTGTGCAAGTTGGTGCACTGGAAAAAGTCGGCTTTCTTTCAGTGATCACTGAACAAATTGCTCGGTTCTCTGACAATTACGCCTTGATGCTGTTAATGATTGTTTGGGTCATTGGCCTCGCTTCGACTGTGATTAATAACATTCCATTTGTTGCTTTGATGATTCCGGTTATTTTTGAACTACAAGCCAAAATGACTGGCCAACCAGACCTTGATTTAATGTGGTGGGCCTTGGCACTTGGTGCCTGCCTCGGTGGCAACGGAACGATTATTGGATCATCTGCTGGTTACATTGCGGTTGAGCTGGCAAAAAAACATGGTGTCAATATTTCCTTTGGCGAGTTTGCCAAAATGGGGATGCCGATTACGATTATCACGCTGACAGTGAGCTCCCTCTATTTAATGGGTCGTTTGTACCTCTTTTAATCTGAAATTATATGACACAAAATTCCGACCAACTTTCAAACTTATTCCGTACAATTGAATCTGAACAAGGCTCAACGCGACTTGCGGAATTTGTCATGGAAACGTTACAGCAAACACTGGAAGGGTTTCAAGCCAAGACAGTTGATGACTTATTCAAACAATTTTACAAACTATTTTGTGAAGTAAAAAATACCCAGCCCAGAATTTCGCTGGTGATTTTCTATTTCTTCGATGTTTGGCAAGAGCTTGAAGCAGAGCGTGAAAATATTCAAACAATCGACGATTTTAAAGCTGTTGTATTACGAGCAACGCAAAAAGTGCAAGTAGAAAATGCAGATGAATTTGAAACAATTGTCCGCGCTGGAGCAGAACTAGTGGAAGATGGTGACACAATTTTAGTTCATTCACATTCCGGAACAGTCCGCCGCATCCTCGCAACAGCCGTTCACCAAAAAAAGAAATTTACCGTTGTCTTGGCAGAACAGGAAACTGACAAAACTATTGATATGGTAGCAAACTTCACAGAAAATAATATTCCATTTGTGGTTGTTCCGGAATATATGCTGTCGCATATTGCGCAAGATGTCACGAAAGTATTTTTCGGTGCAACAACCTTAAACTACGATCAAAACTTTGTCTGTGATGCTGGAAGCTATTCTGTGTTAGCTGAATTTCATAGTGACCATATTCCGACGTATATGTTTATGGGCACCAAAAAATTCTCTTTATGGAAATCAAATAAAGCGCATAGTACTTATAAAACCTCACAAAAAAAAGTCCATGCTGATGCGAAGAAAATTTTGACCTACGAACGCATTAAATTTTCACATGATCGCGTTCCTGCAGAATTGTTTGATTTTGTGGTGACGGAAATAGGAACAATGAAACCAACTGAAATCAAAAAACTGTATACTGAGCGTTACAACGAACGCGAACAGATGCGTACAGATTTTTTCTCTGATTCAGAGTCAGAGAAATAGATACTCTTATAATATAAAAAGAACTCGCGGGACTATATCGCTACAGTCGCGCGAGTTTTTTGATAGTGTCAAAAATAGAGAACGTACCCGATTTCCGAGCAGCGATGGGACCGCCCACCGCCTACCCGGGAACTCAAAATCAGCCGACCTGGAGCCTCTCAGGCGCACGAGGCGCATCAGGAGCAAGGTCTGCATCTTCACCGTCAGGCGTCTCATTGTGCGGCCAAGGGAGAAGGCCCAGCCACGTCAGGGGACCAAGTCGTCCGATCAGCATTGTGAGAATGATGACCCACTTGCTGAATGTGGAAAGGACTCCAGAGAGCGAGTAAGGGACACTCGGGTGTCCCAAGCTGAGTCCAACTGTTCCGAACGCGCTGACGACCTCAAACTGCAGCGCCAGCGGATTGATCCGTGGGTCGGTCGCCATCCGCCACTCTTCTGCACCCGTCACCAGGAAGGTCGCGATACCAACCCAAATGACGCTGAAGAAGAAAAGATTGATGGCGTTCTTGGCCGTACGCCCGCTGACCATGTGATGCGCGACGATGACGTGTGCACCAGGCTCACGGTGCCAATTGCGGAGGTAGCCCCACAGGACGTACATCGTCGGGATCTTGATCCCGCCCGCAGTGCCTCCAGGGTTTGCGCCGATGAACATCAACGCAATCGTGAGCCACAGCGTTGTCGGGTGCAGCTGGCTGAAGTCGATGGTGTTAAAGCCCGCCGTCCGCGGGCTCACGCCGGTGTTGAACCAGGTTGCTAGCAGCATGCTGAACGTATTGAAGTCCTTGAACATCGGATTGTTCCACTCGATGACGAGGGGCACAAACGTCCCGATAACAAGGAGCAGAACCGTACCACGCCGGGCGATGATGATCTGCACTGGCGAAGCTACCAGCTTCTCGAACAGCTGCTGATAGCTATCACCGTTTCCGAGACGGCGAAGGATCCAGACATGAGCCGCGAGGATGACAGTGTAACCGATTCCTCCAGCGATAATCAGTCCGCCAATGACACAGTTGACAACCGGGTCTCCTGCGAACTTCATCAGGTTGTCACTTTCCATGCCAAACCCTGCGTTGTTGAACGCGGAAATGGAATGGAAAAGCGCCCAGGTCCACGGGTTTTGGCCCGGAGACAATGTCGTCGTATTGACCCACTGGAGCCACGCCCCCATGATCAGGGTTCCGCTGCCCTCAAAGAGGAGCGTATACCGCAGGATCACGCTGAAGAGCATGTACCTCGCGGACTTGTGGTCGTCTGTTTCAAAAGCGCTGGTCAGCAGCGCTGCAACAGACTCACGCTTTGACAAACCGGTCACGATGTAGCTGCCTGCAAGCAACGTAAACGTGACGATTCCCAGACCTCCCATCTGGACGCAGAGAGCGATTAAAATCTGCCCCGCGGGAGTAAACTGAGAGAAGTCTACGCTCGCAAGCCCCGTGACGCACAGAGCCGAAGTCACCATGAAGACCCCATCCGTGAAGGACAGTCCTTCAATGACCATTAGAAGGACTCCGAACACCAGTGCGCCAACCACGAAGGTCAGCACGTTCAGGATATTCCAGTCCATCCAATCGACTCGAGCAAAGCACTCTGCGAGCCAGGACTTGGCCTTGTCCATCTTGTGAATCATGTGATTTTCCAACGAAGGTCAACCAACGCCTGTCGATTGATCAAAGACGATATGGTCAAACGGCACCACGCCGCTGACAACCATCGCCTACAAACGGTTTCAGCCGCCTGTTCTCCGCCTGGCGCGCAACACCAGTTAAGGTCCTCTTTGCGCTTTGCAGTGTTTTTGTCGTTTCTTCGACAAACAACGATTCATTTGTTTAGAATGTGCACGTTGTTCGATCGGCAATAAATAAGACCCCTCCATCGTTCCTATTCATCGCAAATCGAGCAACAACCAAGTATTTATTGTTTTACAGCAGCAAGAATTTCTTTGATATTATCAGTCGCAGTTTTATTCGTCGTATCAATAGTCATGGTTGCTTGTAGTCGGTAGAGGGTGTCACGTTTTTCAAATAACTGCTTCATGTTTTCAGTGACCGCATCGATCTCGTTCATCGTCATATCAGCATGAGTGGTTAAAACACGTTCGGCTAGCACACTGGCTTCTGACCGTAAATAAATAATGTGAGTGACTTTCGAATTTTCACGGAAAAATTGAAAGTTAATATCATTTTCAGCAATACCTCCACCACACGCAATAACCTGATTATCTTTGTGGCTCAATTGTTTCATGACTTCAATCTCGGTTTCTTCCCATAAAGACACCCGATCATCATAGACCGCCTTGACTGATTCGTAACCAGTACGCTCCAATGTCAACACGTCAGTTTCCACAAAAGAAGCAGCGAGTTCTTTTGCGAGGAGACTACCAATAGTTGATTTTCCGGAACCAACTAAACCGATAAATAGAATATTCATAGTATTACAAATTAACGTCCAAGTAATAATGGGGTGTCACTATCAAATTCAACAGCGGCACGTTCAGTTTCTAAATTTTGCAGACCACGTCGCGTCACCATCAACATCAAGCACGTCAACACACCAACGCGACCGATAAACATCAGGGTTGCCATCACAACTTTTGCAAAAATACTAAACGACGAATAATTACCAGTTGGGCCAGCGCCAGACACACCATTTACAATCGACGGACCAATGTTCCCTAAGTTCGCAATCGATGCGGTAAACCCAGTCACAAAATCCATACTACGAATTGTGCCGTCACTAAAAATCGCTTGACTACTCGTGAGCATGATCAGGACTGCACCACCGAGGAATAACATGAAATAAATCGCAATATTAGTCAGAATCAAGCCGCTGGTTCGGTCGTTATAACGCACACCATCAATAACAAAGCCTGATTTCTGTTCGCCAGAAATAAGATTTTTTACCTGCATAGCCATGTATTTAAACAAGACCATAAAGCGGGTGAATTTCAAACCTCCTGAGGTTGAACCAACAGAAGCACCAGTGAGGTAGGACAAAAACAACACTGCTTGCGCACCAACAGGCCACAAATTAAAGTCATCATTCCCAAAGCCAGTGGTTGAAACAATATTTGTGACATTAAAGAAGGCGAAACGCAATGAATCGAAAATGCTGGCGTGAATACCAGAACGATCGAGTAAAATAGTAATCGCTAGAGTGCTCAACAAAATAAATGTCCAAAGAACTTGAAATTCACGGTTCTTCAGCATGTTTTTGATATTTTTTTTGAAAATCAATGTGTACCAGAGCGCAAAATTCATACCAGCAAACGCCATGAAGAAGCCAATAATCCATTCGGAAACTTCGTTACGCAAACCACCCGTCACCAACAATCCATTCTCCATTATTGGCAACCCGATGCTACTATCATAAACACTGAATCCACCCGTCCCGAGCGTGCCGAACATAATTGTCAGCGAGTCAAACACATTATCATACCAGTGCGCGTACGGTACATGACGGAAAAAATAACCAGACGATAAGAGTAACACAGAACACAAAACACTTAGCACAATATAGGCCTTCAAAAAATCATACCCAGAGCGACGTGATTCATCTTCACTTTTAAATGCAATAATATGTGGAGACTCTGCTTCTGAATTAATAATTTCGGAGCGACGAGTCGTGAAATAGTTCCACAATGTAATTGCCATGAATGCAATACCCATACCGCCAATCCAATGCGTCAATGAACGCCAGAACAAAATACTCCGTGGGAAGACTTCGACGCTTGGGAGAATGCTGGTTCCAGTTGTCGTGAATCCAGACATTGATTCATAAAAGCCATCAATAAACCGGCGGGCAAGATCAAAATCCTCAACCCGGGTTGGTATTGGAAAACCAGCCTGAACAAAAACAATACTAGATGTACTGCATGCGAAAATCCATACAAATAAAACTGTCCACGCACCTTGTCCAAGGTCCAAATTTTTTTCATACGGCGTGTACCGCGCCAAAAGATGGCCGAGCGCTGTTAATACAGCGCTGATAACGATCCCTGTAACCAAAATCCATGGGCGCTCAGTCGGAAACCGTGGGTCATTTACTGCCATATAAAAGAAACTCACTCCTAAGCTCAAAATGAAGCCAAGCAAAAGAATGATTTGAATCTGTAATGCTGGAATCAAGGCAGAGTATAAATATTGAATATGGTGTCTCATAAAAAAACCTTCGTTAAAAACGTTTTGTATATTAGCGTGTGAGCCCAAAACGTTGATAACAAAGATAACGTACGATGACTCGGATCCAAAAATTGAATCAGAATCATCGTATACTTTCCTTCCCCTTATAGAAAGTTACAACTTGAAAGTCCGTATGACCTTCCAAGTTGTCGCATGCATCTTATTGTCAACTGAGCCGTTGATGATTATACTCGCGAGCAAATTATCGTCAACTGGTTTGTTAAAAACAACAGTGGATAACTCTGAGTATAAAACAAAAAAAGACCCTGCGGGTCTCTTTTTTATGTGGGCGCTGAGGGGCTTTCGCCTCGCTCGCTCACGCTCACTTCGTTGTCCTGGGCAGCGCCAATTTGCCACTGGCAAATCGTCGGCATTCACTGCGTCGCGCTCTCGCTTCGCTCGTTACGCTCCTGGTTCATTTCTGCCCGTTCTCGCCCGTGCAAACCAAAAGAAAAACAGCCCTGAAGGGCTGCCTTTCTTTTGGTGGGCGCTGAGGGGCTCGAACCCCCGACCCCCTCGGTGTAAACGAGGTGCTCTAGCCAACTGAGCTAAGCGCCCGGATCATTTTGTTGCTCCAACAGAATACAACCTGTTGAATAAATGTGCAAGACATTTTGTGCCGAAGATGGGACTTGAACCCATATGCCATAAATGGCCACGGCCCTCAACCGTGTGCGTATACCAATTCCGCCACCCCGGCTTATAAACGAACTAATTCTTGACCAACGTTTCTTTCAAACGTTTGCCGTAGTCGCGCACGAAGAACAACTTCGAACGACGGACTTTCGCAATCTTCACGATTTCAATTTTTTCAATCAATGGAGATGCTAATGGGAAAATACGTTCGACGCCAACACCGAAACTCACTTTACGGACAGTCATTGTTTTCGTTGGAGTCGTTTTGCCGCGCAACGCCAAAATCATGCCTTGGAACACCTGAATACGCTCTTTTTCACCTTCTTTGATTTTGAAATGCACGCGAACAGTCATTCCTGGGCGGAGTTCTTGTTCATCCTTCACTTCTTCAGCGGCAAGCGCTTCTTCAGCAGCTTGCTGTTTTGCTGCTTCTGCTTCTTTTGCAACACGGTCTTCATCTGTTTCCTCAGGAACAACGACTTCAGCTGGAGTTTCAGCAACAGCAACATCAGCAACTGGTTCAGTCGCTTCAGGAGTCACTTCTGGGGTTGATTCTTTTTTCTCTTCTTCAGACATAGAAATACATCTTCAATAAAATAATAGCCCGCGAATCATACGAGAAAATGAAAGAAACGTCAAGTCTTTCATCTTTTTATTGCAGAAATTCAATAAATTGCGTATTATCAGCCTATGAAATATCTATTTGGTTTTACGTTAATTGCAATTGGTGTGTTTGAGATTCTTAAAACTGAATGGCTCATCCAAAATTTTGGCTATATTCAATGGGCCGAAAATAAAATTGGTAGTGGTGGCACCTGGACATTCCACAAGATTCTTGGCGTGTTTCTCATCTTCTTTGCATTCATTATTATGAGCGGCCAAATCATTGATATTCTTGACTGGATCTTTATCCGATAGTATACTGCTTTTGCTATAAATTTTGGGCCTTTAGCTCATCTGGTAGAGCGCCTGCTTTGCACGCAGGAGGTGGCAGGTTCGAGTCCTGTAAGGTCCACAACCATTTTAAATCCCCTTGAATTGGGGATTTTTTGTTTAGAACGCGTCTTTAATTTTAGTACGAATCTCCTCTGCCCTTTTTGCATTGCAAGAAATCTTCAAAGTTGTCTTTGCTGGTAAACGGATCAAGTCTTCAATCGACTGCAGTGCTGGATCAGTGATTGCTTGTACGCGGTCATATACTGACTCCATCATCTCAAAGATGTACTTTGGCAATTCGGTTTCAAAAATGAAGTCACCAATAACCACCACATAATAATTTTCTGGGAAGTCCAACTTCTCAGATTGAGTGTAGTGAAATGCTTTACCTTGAATCATCCCCGAAACCAATCCATCAATATACGAACTTGAACCAGCGACCAAATACCAATCAAGTCCCATATGTGCGTATGTATCGCCAAGCGCCTGTTCTGAGCCTGAACGAATTACCTGATACCAACAGTGATCATTGTAGTTGTAGACGTGTACATCATCGCTTGGATGCTCGGCATAATAATGCGTGACTATTACGAGCGCATGGTACCAATAATTGTCCATATCAATCACAGTCGGAAATTCAAACGAGGTCGACTCACCTTCTCCCACCAAGATATTCGCAGTTGTAGGGTTCGCTTGTAGGTATGTTGCCTTCAATCTTTCGGAAAAATCCATCACGGCATGCACCCAGCCCGCATCGATTGAAAGTAACTTCCCATCTTTTACGATAACGCGCTTCTTTTGCAGCTCAGCGAGCAAACGATAAAAACCCTGCAAAGTCATTTTCTTTGGCCATTTCTGTGAAAACTGTTCATATAGCTGTTTTACTGTGAGTCGCGGAGTACGCGATAAAATATCAATAACAAAAGTCTCTTTCTCTGGATGTGGGTTCTTTGGGTCTGGAATCATATTCAACTATTTTTTGAATTTAATCAAAAATTATCATATTTATTGATTTTTGTCAATAACTCCTCTAGGGTTGGTGCATACCTTTATGGTTCCTGAAAATTATGAATAAACCCACCAAAAGACCGTGGCTAAACAATGGCCAACAAAATACACATCATGCTTACCACGGCGGGGCATTCTTTAATGCGATCGGAACTGATTTTCAATCACTGGAGAAACACACAGGTATTATCAAGGCTGATGTTCTGGATGCATGGTTTCCACCAGCGCCGCATATTGAACAAAAGCTTCGGGAGCATCTTACCTTTGCTCTACAGACATCCCCTCCTACACATAGTGATGGTTTGATTCAAGCGATTTCGGAAACACGAGGTATTCCAATAAAAAACATTCTTGTTGGTGGCGGATCATCTGATTTGATGTTCGCGTTCTTTCCCCAAGTTATTGGTTCGCAAGATGAGGTTCTCATTCTCGATCCGATGTATGGTGAATACGCACATATCTTTAAAAACATTGCTGTGCCTGCACTGCTGCATCGACATCTACTCAAAAAAGAAAACAACTTTCGTGTTGGCGCAGCGGAACTCAAGGAGCAACTGGCACAAATACAGCCGTCGGTTGCCGTGATCGTGAACCCAAATTCTCCCACAGGGCAATACTGGGACAGCAAGGAGATATTGCAACTCTGTAAAGAATTCTCAGAAACATTGTTTGTAGTAGATGAAACGTATATCGACTACATTGACGCTGAACACTCATTAGAGTGGCATGTTACGGATACCGTGAACCTCGTTGTTATTAAATCCATGTCCAAGGTATACGCGCTCTCGGGCGTTCGTGTTGGATACCTCGCCGCTCACTCACAGATTATTGAATTCATTCGACCATTTATTCCACCATGGTCTGTCTCACTCATCGGGCAGATTGCTGGAGTCGAAGCATTGAAAGCTCCTGAGTATTATCAAGTACAATACAAAAAAACTCATACAGAACGAATGCGAATGACTCAGGTATTACGCACAATTCAAGGCATTACTGTTCTTGAAGGTGTCGCAAACTTCATTCTTATAGATCTACACAATACAATCACTGCCGATGGTCTTGTACAAACTCTACGGAAGCAGAATATCTTTATTCGTAATTGTGATTCAACAAGTATTCAATTTCAAAATGATTTTGTACGCATTGCCATTCGTAGTCCGAAGGAAAATGATGTAATCATAGATGCAGTGAAACGAGCACTATGTTAAAAGCTGTTCTATTTGATTTGGATGGTACGCTTGTAGACACGGAGAAACATGGTATTGAAATTGCTTATTCTGTATTGGAAAAACGTGGTTTGAAGCTGGATGAAAATGAAAAACAACTCTTCATTGGCATACGAGACTCAGACTTTTACACGATTATTGGCAAAAGGTACGGATTGCCCGAGAAAACAATAAATGAACTCATTGCAGAACATGCCCATATATATGACCGGTATTTACAGGCAGGCGCTTCACTCTTTACTGGAGCACGAGAGCTTCTGCGATTCTGTAAAGAAACTAAACTGAAAACAGCTATTGTATCAGGCAGCACAAAAAAGGAAATTGTCACAATACTCAATCAGCATGAGTTAGCGGACTTCATTGATCACATCGTGAGCGCTGAAGATGTGAGTGAGGGCAAGCCAGATCCAGCAGGGTATAATCAAGTACTTGCTATTCTTGGATTAGAACCACGGGATGCTATCGGAATCGAAGACTCTATCGCAGGCATTACCTCCCTAAAAACAGCGGGTATATTCTCGATTGGTATTGAACAATCAAATCAAAACTTGGCTCTTGCTGATATGCAGTCCAAATCCCTGTCGCATATACAAACCATTATTCAGTCTCGCCTATTCTGATAGAATCCTCTGCAATACCTGAAGCTCAAAGAAAAACTCGTTCCATCTTTTGAAACCAGAGTCCACAACCATTTTAAATCCCCTTTCACGGGGATTTTGTTTTTGCATAAGCAAATGACTAGCCGCTTTTTGCAGAGTTTGCTAGCATACGAAAGCTCACATATCTGGAGAGATGGCTGAGCGGTCGAAAGCAACAGTTTACTAAACTGTCGATCCTTCACGGGATCCCAGGGTTCGAATCCCTGTCTCTCCGCCACATTTTCAACCACCGTATGAAACAATCATCCAAAAACCAAACAGTAGAATCGTATATCGACGATTTTGAGGATCCGGTCGCAAAACGCTTAAAAGCTCTGCGCGCGGCAGTCAAAAAAGCTGCTCCAAAAGCTGACGAATCAATCAGCTATGGCATGATTGGTTACAAACTGAACGGCAAGCCACTCGTCTACTTTGGTGGATTCAAAAAACATATTGGCCTGTATCCGACTCCGGCTGGCATCGCAACCTTCGCCAAAGAGCTCGCGCCATACAAACACGCAAAAGGGTCTGTTCAATTTCCGCATGACGAAAAACTCCCAATCACACTTATTACAAAAATTGTCAAAATGAAAGTTTCTGAATTAACTGTTAAAACTAAAAAAATTACATGCTCTCGCGGGCACGTCTTTCTCAAAAGCAAAGATCAGCCAACCTGTCCGAAATGCTGGCCAGGTCGATATCGTAAAACTGTTGTAGCGTGAAAATCTTTTACCACCTTCTTGCCAACACTCTTGTTGCCTCCATCACCAACTTCACAGTGTGGTTTGCCCTCACTTATTTTGTGTATCTTGAAACCCGTTCTGTGCTTGCAACATCAATTATGTCAGGCTGCTATCTGGTCGCAACTGCTTTGTCTGGATTTTGGCTCGGAAGCCTTGTTGATCATCACAAAAAGAAAACAGTCATGCTGGGCTCGAGCATCACTTCATTGATTATTTATGTTATTGGCCTTGGAATCTATCTTACCGCGCAGGCCGGCACATTTAAAGATATTACAAGTCCGACACTATGGATCTTCACTCTCTTGCTATTAAGCGGCGTGCTGGCTGGAAATTTGCGTAACATCGCACTGTCGACCACCGTCACGATTTTATTTCCAGAAGACAAACGCGATAAAGCGAATGGACTCGTTGGATCATCTTCTGGTATTGCGTTTTTAATTGTATCAGTCATTAGCGGCGTGTTAGTTGCGTGGGGCGGCATGTATTATGCACTCTTATTTCCAATTGCACTGACCATTGTCGCGATTATTCATCTGCTGTTTATTACGATTCCAGAAAATGGAATTGCTCACGGAGAAGGAGGTGTTGAAGTGAAATCAAAAAAAATTGATATCCGTGGAACACTAGCAGTCATTCTCGGCGTGCCAGGTTTATTTGCGCTGTTGTTGTTCACGACCTTCAACAATTTTCTTGGCGGCGTGTTTATGTCGCTCATGGATCCATATGGCCTGTCACTGGTATCTGTAGAAACCTGGGGATTTATTTGGGGCGTGCTCAGTCTCGGTTTTTTGGTTGGAGGCGGTGTCATTGCAAAGTGGGGTTTAGGGAAAAATCCACTGCGAACCTTGTTTATTGCGAATATCATTCTCTGGATTATCTGTGCACTCTTCACGATTCAAGCATCGATTGCGTTATTGATGGTTGGCATGTTTTTGTATATGGCAATCGTGCCATTTCTTGAAGCCTGCGAACAAACGATTTTGCAAAAAGTTGTGCCAAAAGAACGCCAAGGGCGGGTCTTTGGATTTGCGCAGAGCATGGAACAATCCGCTTCTCCGCTGACAGCATTTTTCATCGGTCCGATTGCACAATTCTTTTTTATTCCATTTATGACTGTTGGTGTAGGTGCGGATCTTATTGGCGACTGGTTCGGCACTGGCCCAGATCGCGGCATGGCATTGATCTTTACGCTCACTGGCCTGATCGGTTTATGCGTCACGTTAGTTGTGATGCGTTCACGTTTTTACCACACGTTGTCTGCGCGCTATCTTGCGAAATAATTGAATAGGGAAAATGTGGAGCGCGGCAATCGACGAACATACGTTGGTATGTGTATATCAGTCTGTTGCTGCGCCCCTTGCTGAGTCGGCAAGCCGTGGCGTCAGAAGCCGCCCTTTCGCGGATGACGCTTCACAGCATCCTCGAGCCAGCGGCAGATTTCTTCCAAGAACGCGGCATTATGCGCCGTGACCATGATGTCACAAGCCCCAAGCTCAAGCGGGTTCTGCTCCGTGAGAGCCCCATCACAAATCGAGAAGCCTCGAGCACAACCGCCCGCCTGGAGCACGAGCAGAACTGGGGCGATATCCCACATTCCGCCGACTGCGGTCGTGACCTGGCCACCAGCGTACTCGTTGCCATTGGCGACGAGAGCCAAATGGAGTCCGTTGGAACCAGCCATGCTGAGCTTCGCGCCAGCCATAAGACTACCGACGAAATGCGTGATCTGGGCTTGGTTGAGGATAGGTCGCTCGCCCTTGTCACGCGCAAAGGCGTGAGCGGCATCGAGCCAGATGGTCGACATGGATGTTGCCGGTGCCTTCCACACGCGAACTCGGCGTGGCTTGCCGATCTGCCAGGAATCGTGATCGAAAATCTGCAGAACAGTCTTGGTATGCGACCGCGCGCTCCAGACCCGTCCGGTCGCAGGCTCACCCACGACGCAGGCGATGACCAAACCGTCCGGATCCAGGACAGCCGCAATGACCGTGCTGGTGCAGAGGCCGACCACAAAGGGTCGCGTACCATCAACGGGATCGACGAGGATCGTGTACTGGCCGCTGCCAGTCTCCGTCCCTTCTTCGCCTTTGAAGCGGTAGCCTGGAATCTTCCCGAGCCGAGAAGCCATCGCTCGCTCGACTTTCTTATCCGTGACCGTGAGCAGGCTCTTGTCCGCCTTGACTTCGGCCTGCCGACGGGAACGAGGCGCCAGCTGCGCTGCACGGACGATCCCCATGCCGTCGATGACAGCCAGGCTGAGCAGATTCATCACATCATCACTGACCCGATGCCTTTTAGGTGGTCGCATGCGGACCCTCCTTCAGCCAATTTTTGGCATTCATTATTGAGGTTCACGTATTCAATTCAGCCTTGCTAAAAAGAAATACGACCGCTGATTAAATCATTTTTTAAGTCTGAAGTCAATTATTTCATCAAAGAATTGAGAGGATATTATGCTTTTTCATATACAAAATAAAATACCTTCAAGTTGTATCCATAAAATTATAAATACGTTTTATACTACTGATTAGGGAATAAGTCCCGAATAATCTTCGCGCTGGCTTGAAATTGACCTTGTTCCTGAGCAGACAACGGTGTGACAAAATCAACAAATGCACCACTGCGTCGAATCACAGCCGGCACACTGAGCGCAACATTACTCACCCCGTAATACTTATTCAATACCGTCGAAACTGGCAAAACAGTTTCGCTGTCATTCAAAATTGACCGGCACAATCGAGCAACCGATAACGCAATGGCATAATAGGTTGATCCTTTGCGGCTAATAATTTCATATGCTGCGTTACGAGTTTTATCTACAATCTCTTCCATTGCTACATCGTTCCATTTTGGATGATCTTGCAAGCGCAATCCACCAAGGGATGCAGATGACCAGGCTGAAAATTCTGAATCACCGTGCTCTCCCAACATATACGCATGAACAGTATTCGGATGCACACCAAAATACTCACCAAGATAATAGCGAAATCGTGCGGTGTCTAAAATTGTCCCGGAACCAATCACGCGCTCTCGCGGAAAACCAGACACCTGCTGTGCAATTGTTGTCAGAACATCAACCGGATTCGTCACCACAAGTAATATACATTTTGTATTTCGTGCAACAATTTGCTCAACAATTTCCGTGATAATCGCCGCATTGACATCAACCAACTCTCGGCGTGACTGACCATTTTTTTGTGGTGCGCCGGCAGTGATCACAACAATATCCGCATCTTCAATGCCATTGTAGGTTGTGCTGTAGGTAATGTCTGCCCCGAGCACAAACTGCATCCCATGTTCTAAATCCATTGCTTCACCCTCAAGTTTTTCTTTATGAATATCAATCAACGAAATATGACGCGCAACACCATCCATTAAGAGTGCAAAAGCCGTAGTTGCACCGACGTTTCCAGCGCCGATAATTGCAACATGTGGAGTTCGATTATGCATACATATATTTTTATCTGTAATTATTCGTATTGACAGTATACACCCTCTAGGCGCATAGCTTGAATATAAACACTTCTACCCAGTCAATTTCCACAAACCTTTAAACACCAACCGTACATTATTCGCCAATGCTCCATCCTACTCTCTTTTAGAGGAAGTGTAATCACGATGAAAAACCGATCTTCCAGACTCCACGCTCTCGAAATGCTGGCAGTGTTTGACGACGAGCTGCATTGATAAGAGTGTTTAATGACAAGTCCTCTGCTTTTGCAAACGCAGACAAGCTATCAATCCGATCTCCTCGCAAATATGCTAATCGTTTATGCAACGACTCAGACAACGCTAAAAATAACACTCGTTCCATTTTTTTCGTCTGTTTTGTAGCAGATTCATATTCACGAAATCCGTCGTAATACTCTTGTTTTTCTTTGTCACGAATAATAATAGCTGGCAATCCCAATCGTTGCAGTTGATAATTAATAAGGATCCGGCCAATGCGACCATTCCCATCATTAAACGGATGAATGCGCTCAAAATCAAGATGAAATCGCGCGATGCTATCAAGAAAAAACGTCCCGACACTCGAACGCTGCAGTCTGAAGGCATCATTGAGCAACATTTCAATTTTTTCTGGTGCTGGCGCAATGTGTATCCCAACCCGAACATACTCCCCGTTACTACGGAACCGTCCAGCAATCGCATCGTCAATATTTGTCAGCAACATTGAATGCAATAAGAGTATCAAGTCAGCTGAAACATCTTCTTCCTGCGCTTTTGCACGCACAAACTCACTGACGCGCGCCAAATTCTTCGCTTCAAAAACTTCGCGCAGATCAACATTGCGCGACACTTCCATCTCAAGCAAAATCTTCTCGGTTTCTTTGAGGGTTAATGTGGAATTTTCAATGGCGTTTGAATTATAGACGCTTTCTGCAATTTCCGCTTCATCAATAATCTGCAACAGCGACTCTTTGCCAGGTTTTAAAGCCTGATATTGGGCCTGAAGTTCTAGCACCTGCTTTTGATACTGCGGCTTGGTTGCCATAAAAATCGTTAATTTATATTTAAATTGTATCAAATTAACGATTTTTTGTCAATATATCGTTAGTAGAATAAGGAAACTTGCGCGCGGTCGAAGAGCTATCTCTCCTACCGCGCACTTGGAACGACCGCCAGCACGTAGACTGGAAAGGGGTCCCAGCTTACATACAGCATCTTCTCTGCTTCGGACAGCTCTCCGTCTTCAGTACGAAAGCACGTACGAACAACGAAAAACTCTCCCTCATCATCAACCACCTCGACTTTTTCCATCAGGGCGACAACGAAATGCGTTTGCGTGAACTCAGGCCGCAGACGGAAGTACTCGCGCGCCTCCTCGGATGAGGGACGACGCAGTTTACGCCTGCGAATTGAAACCAACATACTTGTGATGTCTACTCTTCCTCGGGTGAAGCGGATCAAACAGAAGGTGCAGTCAACCTCTCTTTCAGGAGTGGAGAAACTCGGAAGATGGATACGAAGGACTTCAAGATGCATAACCTTGGTCATTGGATTCTCTGTGATCAGGAAGGTGATGTTGCGGTCGGCGGAATGCCAAACCAACGACGAAACTGTTCGGTGTTGAGGCCAGCGAGCCAGCCGATTTGCAGTGACAAAATCAGCAAGCTGACGACAACTGGCTGAATCTTCTCCCAGGCGATGCCGTTGAGCCAGGACATGACGATGTACTGCGGTACTTGCGTTGTCGCGAATACGAAGATGTCGATGACACCGACACGCAGACGTCCGCCATGTGGTGCGAACGTGTGCACCATCCAAGCTCGGTACATGCCGAAGAGTCCTGACGTCAGGAAATTCGGCAGCATCACGACCGTGCGATTACGCAAACATTCTTCAAGCGTCAGGCCACCGATAGCGAGCTCAAAGAACGCACCTACAACCCAGCTGAAGACAATCATCGCCAAGGTATCAACCCAGAACGACTTGTTGGTAATGAACGACACGAGCCCTCCTGAGCTGTGATGTGATGATTCAAAACTACACACTTTACCTTTATTTTTATTGTATGAACACGTAAATTTCTCTATTTTATACTAATTTTAAATAAAAAATGTGTTTATTCATTTTTTTGTTCGTTGACGTGAACAGAATTTTTTGCAAGGATCACTATATATGGACATGAAACTCGTACAAAAAATTCAAGGAATTGGACTCTCAGAAAACGAAGCCTTGGTCTATACGACACTGCTGGAACGCGGCGGGGCTTCTCCGTCTTTCATTGCTGATGAAACGAGACTCAACCGCACGACCGTCTACCGCATTCTCGACAGCTTACTCATCAAAGGCCTGGTGAACTCTGTGTTGCGCGCAAAAAAACAATTTTACCAAGCCGAAAATTCACACGCTCTCGAACGCTATGCAAAAGATCGCGTGACAATTGCCGAGCGAGCGAAACAGCAAACAGAACAACTCAGCCCGATGATTGATTCACTCTTGCGAATGGCCTCGCACAAACCGCTGGTAGAATTTTATGAAGGACCGGAGGGCGTGCAAGATATGTATGCGGACCATGTGCGAGTGAGCGCGCCCTACGAAATGCTTGGGTTTGCGAACATTAGTAATCTGCATCAATTTTTTGGTGAAACGTTTTTTCAAAACTATGTTCAAAAGAAGCTAGAAATTGGCATTTCAACACGCGGTATTTTGCCAGACACGAAACAAGATGAGACCTTCATTCAAGAGCATTATGCACGCGCACCAAAACAGCTTGTGCCACATATCCGAACTGTCGCACCAGACATTTTTCCATATCAAAGCGAAATTACAATCTACGGAATCAACAAAGTATCAATCGTCAATATTTATGATTCACAAATCATCGGCATGCGGATTGAAGACCAAATGACGCATGACATGATGACAATGATTTTTGAACTGGCGTGGCAAGGCGCGAAATAGCGCTCATAAAAACTCAGTGGTATACTCTAATTCTATGAGATTTGATCGACCACCCCAACAACCAAAACCAACGGCAGAAGCCGATGGCCATCAAGATAATACAGATGATGAAGATGTGTTATCAGACCCATGGTTTAGTGAAAGTGACGCTTCAGATCCATTATCAGATCCATGGTTTACTACACCTGAAAAACCCCGCAATCCGGCAACTATCCTAGAACAATTAGGAGAGCGTATTAAAGCGAATCGCACGGTTGCAATAGCATTTACAGCCGCTACCCTAATTGCAACTGCTTGCTCGAGTCGTTTATTTGAAACCCAACCA
>JBIIKE010000021.1:0-9339 GCA_044233365.1 Bdellovibrionales bacterium
GAGATAATAATAATGATACCTACCCTGATTTCACTATTAATGGATACCTCTTTTTTGGCGGCACTGAACGTTTTTCTTCTGCTCCCGTTTCTTCTGGAAATCTGATTTCAACGGGCTCTACGGTGTATGAGCCTCGTGTTGTTGATAATAGTGGTGATGTGAATGGCGACGGCATTGATGATTTGCTGTTTTTGTACAATCTTTCAGATTCTAGTAATGATCAATATACGTTGTTGTATGGTCGTTCTGATATTGCAACAGAGACAAATGCGGCGAGTAGCATTCTGTTTGAGACTCCGAACTTTTACTACCCTTCAACACTCGGCTCAATAGGCTCTGACATGAATAATGATGGCTATGATGAATTAGCCATTAGTGATGATGGGAGAAGTGGTTTAGTGACAAATAATGGTTTAACACATTTGATTTATTCTGTTGCGACAACACCAACTCTAGCTGGAGCGAATCCGCTAACTCTTGAGTGTGGAGTTACTCCAACTGATCCAGGGGCAAGTGCACTTGATTCATATACCTCACAACCAACAGCGGCAACTGCCACACCGAGCTCATTTGATACCAGTTTCGTTCATTCATTTACAGCAACCTATTCACTGACAAACTTTATTCAACGCGTTGCGACGACAAACCGTACAGTGAATGTTGTGGATCGTGTTGCGCCAGTTGTAACTGTTTCTGGAAACGCAGCTCCGTCACTCACCGTTGGCGATACATTTACAGACTTAGGGGCAACAGCCACAGATGCGTGTGTTGGTTCAACAAGCGTAGCTGTATCTGGTTCAGTGAATACAGCAGTTGCCGGAACCTATACACTGACATACTCAAGTGTTGATGCTTCAGGAAATCGAGGTGAGGCGACGCGTGTGGTGACTGTGACCGCGCCATCACCAACAACTACAAATCCCAGTGGAACTTCTACAGAAAATCCTGCATCAACAAGCACTATTGACGCATTCACACCAGAAGAGCGTGCGGCTCAAGACCCAACAAATGCCACAGCATATGATACATTGGTCACCGGCGTTACTACTGGAAACAATGGAACAGTAACTGTTACATATTCAACAGGCGAAACATCGGTCTTTACTCCTGAGCCAAGTGACATCACCGGACAGCCGGAAGTAGCGCGGATTCCAAACACCGGATACTTACTTGTCCTTTCTCCAAAAGGAAAATTTCTTTCTGTCTTGAATGCCTACACAGGTGAACGTGTTACAAGTAAGCGAATTAGTTCTGTGCCGTGGACAGAAAAAGGACTTTTGATTAAAGATTTACGCAAAGATAAATCACAAGACGCAATTGTGACATTGAAGAATAAAAAAGGACAAAACAATGGACGCTTGATTATTTTGCGCATC
Source organism: Bdellovibrionales bacterium (assembly GCA_044233365.1). Classification (GTDB taxonomy): domain Bacteria; phylum Patescibacteriota; class Patescibacteriia; order UBA9570; family XYC2-FULL-38-9; genus CALKUP01. Next base: position 1,377 of record JBIIKE010000021.1, read on the forward strand.
AAAAAAGATCAAAAAGGCTTTTCAAAAAAAACCACAATCAAATTTACCAGTACTAAGGTCAAAGCTTCAAAAACTCGATTATCAGCCAAGGATACTGTTGAGTTGCGCACAAGTAAGTCAAAGCGGGTGTTGCGATATACATTGAGTAAAAAGTATAAGCTGCAAATCAAGAAATAGGCGAGAGTTGCAGGAAAATAAGACTAGCCAATTTTCTGGTGAAAAAATACCCGTTTGTTTGACAAATGGGTATTTTTATAGTATTTATAGGGGCTATTTTTAGGGCTGTTTATTTCGATAAGTAGTGCTGAAAGTAATGTTCTTCCACAATCAGAAAGAGAAGCAGGAAGGTGACTCATGGCTCCTGAGATCAAGAAGCGGACGGTCGTTGTTGTTGGTCCCTGCGACTTCCGGGTTGCTCCGGACATGACATCCGGAAGCGGAGTTGCTGCTTGGCGCATCATGCGCGCCTTGGCGATGAACCAGGGTATCCAAGAATTGCTTCTTCTTGTCGCAAATAAGAGTGACATTGGAGGAGTTCCTTTCGGTCAAGAAGGGGTTAACGTCACTTATGCGGAGGTGGGTAATCCGATTGCCGCACTTGAGAGTGGTTATCCGCTTGTGATGCACTATTCCGGACAAATGCGTCGTCCTGGCTTTGATCCTCATGCAGCGATCTGTAGCTATTACAGTGCTGCGGTCCGACACATCAATGCCATGACCCCTGTTCCAGGTCTGGTGATTTTTAACGATCTGCCAGGATCAGCAAGAGAGCCATTGAACGGGATGAAAAAAGGCATCACTGTTCACAACATCGTTCATCTGCCGCCAATGGCAGAAACGATCGGCATGGGCATCTACGGATCGACCACAAGAATCAACGATTCCCTCGGTGTCCCTGAGGTCCCTAACTGGGCGGTGTCGCGTGCGCAACTTGCTGCGAGCGCGTCCGGCTTGTACGCTGGCATGATCGAAAACGCGGTTGATCATTTGGCAGCTGACATGCCGAACGACAATGATCGTCCGATCAGTTGGCCACCGCGTCGCGCGGTCTTTATTGGTCAGTGCATTCGGGCAAAAGGTCTCGATCTCGCGATCAAGACTTGCAAACTTGCCCGTGAGAGCGGGTGGGCTCCAGACCTCGAACTCGACATCATTGGGGCGCAGAACACAGAAGATCCCAAGCACTTTTGGGGTCGGGAAATTCAGCCATTGCTGTATGCTTGTCCGTGGGTGCACTACTACGGACCAGGCGACCAGCGCTTCATGAACAGCGTTCTGAAACAGGCTGACCTTGGCTTCTTCCTCTCCAATCCACGCGATCACTGGATTGAAGCCTTTGGACTTACGGGCGCTGAAATGCTCGCTGCCAGGGTTCCGATCCTCGGAATTGAGGACATGGGCTTCTTGAATGGCTTCACGCCTCCTAACGGAGCACTCTGCGCAGTGCCGTGGGATTCTGCGTGGACATTGGGGAGGTATGCAACACAGAGGTCGTTTGCGGACATTGCCTTGGAACGACTCAAGGCTTTTGCTCCAGACAGGCAAGCTGCCTTCGACTCGGTGCGTCACTTGGCGATTGATTTGTACGGCGAGCGTCTGCTTGAGACTCTGCTGCCAAAGCAGCGTCAAAGAAGCTCTCGAGCCAAAAAACAAGGCTAGGACCAATTCGTTCTCATTACGGAAACGGTCCATCGGTCGACTATTTTGAAACACCACATGGTTGGCCGATTCGTTTTTCTATTAAAACCGTATTTTAAAGAATATTGACAAAAATCCAGCTTTTTCGTATACTCATTCCCGTACAACTATTCACTGTGAATAGAGAAATTGTACCCAAGACCGTCGGCGAAAGTGGCGAAAGGCTAATTTCATAAGACCGACGCAGGTGTGATTTACAGCGAAAAACAACAATTCTGCTTCATTGTTGTCCAATAGCCGTTTTCCATCCTGCGTTCAAACGCAGTTTTTTAAAACCTAATAAACCGTATGCCAAAAACGCGACAACAAAAGCAAGAAACGTTGCAAGAGCTTTCTCAAAAGTTCGATGCAGCAAAAAGTGTCGTGTTCGCGCGCTACATGGGCTTGACCGTTGCTGATGTGCAAGAGTTGCGCAAGCAGTTGAAGGTTGAAGAAGGCGAGATGATGGTGGCGAAAAAAAGCCTCATCAAACGCATGTTGAAAGACAATGGATCTGATGATTCAATTGTTGACAGCATGGAATCTGGCGTGGCCGTTGTCTTTGGATTCAAAGACGAAGTTGCGTCCGCAAAAGTCCTCGCTGACTTTGCAAAAACTCATGAGGTTGTCAGTTTTTACGCTGGTGTACTCGAAGGCAAAACACTTTCTGGAGAAGAAGTGGTTGCCCTCAGTAAACTCCCAAGCAAACAAGAGTTACTTGCCAAGATGGTTGGAAGCATGAACGCTCCAATTTCTGGTCTCGTAAACGTCTTTGCTGGAAACCAACGTAATTTGATGACAGTGCTTACACGCATTAGTGAACAAAAATCAGCTTAACTAACCAATAGTATCTTTATGTCAGAAGAAACAACAGAAAAAACACCAGTAGAAGTACCAGAAAAGTTCAAAGCGCTCGTTGAGCAAATCGAACAAATGTCAGTACTTGATCTTTCAGAATTAGTTTCAATTCTTGAAGATAAGTTCGGCGTTTCAGCAGCAGCTCCAATGATGATGGCTGCAGCAGGTCCGCTAGCTACTGGCGAAGCAGCAGCAGAAAAATCAGCGTTTGACGTTGAATTAACAGCAGTTGGTGATAACAAAATTGGTGTTATCAAAGCGGTAAAAGAAGCAACAGCTCTTGGCTTGAAAGAAGCAAAAGACCTCGTTGACGGTGCACCAGCAATGGTTGCAACTGGCGCGAAAAAGGAAGACGCTGAAGCAATGAAAGCAAAATTAGAAGAAGCAGGTGCAACAGTAACGTTGAAATAGTTTACTGTTTCCTAAAAAACTCCAGCCTAGTGCTGGAGTTTTTTTATTGCCGTAATAATTTTGTCATTCATCCCATCACGCGAATATTTTTTGACCGCAATCGCACGGCAGCGTTTCCCAATAGCTTCTTGTTGTTCAATTGAGAGTTTTGAAAACCACAATAACGTTTGATACAGTGCTTCTGGACTTGAACCATCAGCAATTAAGCGAGGGTCAACATCAAGTAATAATTCTGGAGTTGCGCCAGCGTCAGTCGCAATAACGGGCACGCCAGAAAGCATCGCTTCCAAGGTCGCAATGCCAAAGCCTTCAAGCGCGATCGTTGGTAAAACAAATGCATCGGCTCGGACAAATTCTTCTCGCAGCTCTTTCATTGAAATTGAACCAAGAAGTTGAATTGACTGTTCTTTGTGGTCGGCCTTGATCATTCCAGAAAGCGTTTCGCGCAATGGGCCGTCACCGGCAATGCGTAATTGCATCTCATTTGCTCGATCTTCTTTTCCAAGAACCCGAATCAAACCATGGATTCCCATGCGTTTTGTTAAGCGTCGAATAGTGAATAACGATAAAACAGACGAATCTGGGTCTCGATGCTGTTGGCGCTTCTCAAAAATATCATCATACAAGCTCGTTTCAATTCCTGGGTGCAATAATTCGGCTTTTGCAAACGCTGCCGGATTCAGCTCGCCCAAAATCCGACCACTAAACTGACTGAAATAAAAAACCTTGGTAGCCGCTTCCAAGATTACGCGTTCTTTCCGCTCAACATATTGCGCGACAAATTCATTCCAAAACATTCGACCAGGATACCAGCGATTTGGTCCATCGACTCGAATTTCTTGGGCTTGACTACTGTGAAAAAAATAGAGAATCGGCGTGCGCATATTAATCGTCGCTTCCATGTATTGAACAGTCACAGATCCAATTTGCGGATGGTGACACAAAATCGCATCGTATTTTTCTGTCGTCAACAAATGTGCTAAGGGTTTTCGACTACTGACGTTAATTGAAATGAGTTGTTGTGCTGGAATGTTCGAAACGGCAGTCGCGCGAAAAATCGTCGTGTTTTTAGAGTATTGTTCTTTCAGTGGCAAAGCTTTTAGATTTGTCGCGACAAAGACGTCAATTACAAAACCAGAATCTTCCAAACCATGAAGCTGTTCAAAGGCCAGGCGCTCAGAGCCACCAAATGTATCTGGATACCATCGTTCAGTAACAATTAAAATACGTTTTTGTTTTTTCATTGTTTGAGGCAAAATTTTATTATCTATAGTATACTACAGAGATGAAAATCCTGCAGGTTAATAAATTTTGGTATCCACACGGCGGCGCAGATGTCTATTGCCTCCAATTAACACACGAGTTGCAAAAAGCTGGCCATGAAGTCGCGCGCTTTGGCATGGAGCATCCGAATAATGAACCGTCGCCGTGGAATCCGTATTTTGTGGCGCAGTCAAATTATCAACATGATCGACCAACACCATGGGCTGCCTGGAAATTTATCAATAACCGAGAAGCGGCGCGGAAATTTACATTACTCATTGAAGATTTTCAGCCAGATGTAATTCACGTTCACAATATCTATCACCAACTCACGACATCAATTTTACCAATTGCAAAAAACTCTGGCGCCAAAGTGATCATGACAGCGCATGATTACAAAATCATCAGCCCAAATTATTCCATGTTCGCGCGTGGTCGCATCACTGAAGCAACCAAAATCCACAAGTACTATCGCTTGTTCTTAGCGCAATCATCTGATGAATCATTTCCGCGTCGCATCTTGCTCATGCTTGAGGCGTATTACAATCTTTTTCTTCGCCGCTATTCAACTCATATTGATTTAATTATTGCACCGTCATATTTCCTCCAAAAAAAACTTCATGAATATCGTGTTCGAATAAAAACCACAGTGCTTCATAATTTTGTGCGTAGCGAAATTGACACTGATCCAATTCCACAACAGGAACGTGAAGATTTTGTTTTGTATGTCGGAAGGTTGTCTGCTGAAAAAGGCATTCAAACTCTGATCGCTGCCGCTGAATTATTACCGGAGCAAAAATTTTTTGTTATTGGTGAAGGTTCAAGCAAACCAAAGCAGTGGCCGACGAACGTTGTGTTTCTTGGTTATCAGTCTCATGCCACGGTTCGTGACTACATGCGGCGCGCCAAAGCGCTTATCGTTCCATCTGAATGGTATGAGGTGAACAGTTTGGTGATTCCCGAAGCACATACCGTCGGTACTTGGGTGATTGCAGCGCAAACCAATTCAATTGATGTGCTCACAGATGGTGTTAATGGTTGGTGGTTTGAGATGGGGAATGCGGGTGATCTCGCAGAAAAAATTCATCAATTGAAAGATTTGAAACATAGTTATACGCCGTACACAGAAATTTCCATTGAGGACCACGTTGCAAAAATTGAGCAAATTTATCGGGCTACAACAGATTGATACAACTGTTCCATTCGCGATATAAACGCCGCGCTTGTAAATTGCTCAGCATGCACGCTTCCTGCTCGTGCCATTTTGTCTTGCAACTCAGATGATAATAAGACAGATTGAATCGCTGAACGAATTTCTGTCACTTCACGTGTATCAACTAATACCGCCGCTTTTCCCGCAATTTCTTGAATGCTGGTACTCGAGCTTGCAATTACCGGACAACCCCGCAACATTGCTTCAACAACGGGCAAGCCAAAACCTTCATGCAATGATGGAAAGACAAATGCAATCGCATTATCAAATAACCACAACAAGGAATCAATCGACAGGTAGCCAGCGCCGATAATATTTTTTTTGTTGGTATGCAAGGCTTCAGTGTCAGACCCGACGACAATCAACGGTGGAAAATCTTCTGAATACGCATCAATGACGGCTTGAATATTTTTGTGTGGCAAATGTGATGACAGTAAAAATAAAAATCCGTTCATCATCGTCATTTTTTGATGAACGATCTGCGCTTCAACGTCTTGTAGTTCATTTGGTAGTTGTGCACCGCGGACAGAAGGCGACTCAGAATAGATAGCATTCGCACCAAGATGGACGACGGAAAATTTTTCCGTGTCATCAGCAATCTGCAGTTGATTCAATGTATCCTGTTTTGTAAACTCAGAGACAAAATGCACATGGTCAGCGCGTTTCAACCCATCGCGTAAAAACCGTTCAAAGTTTCGGCGCTCACCAGCGGAATATTCATTCACTCCAGAATCATGTAGTGGAATAATGTCGTGCACAGTTAAAATACGTTTTGCGCGCGCAGTGTGCGGCAAGGCGCCAAACGGCCATAAGGCATGGTAGATATCCAGCTCTAAGCCGCGATCAATAGGAAATAACCGGCGTGCACCTGTTGGCCAGACTCGGTTTTGCATCATAAATGGCAAGGCTGGTTTTGGTAAAAACACCGTATGACCAGCAGCTTCTAAGCCTTCATGCAAGGTTTTTGCAACAGAAAAAATCCCAGTCAGCGGGGGAGTAAGGGCACGGTAGTCTAGTCCAATTTTCATAAAAAATCGCTAAATATTGACAAAAAAGTAAAAATGTGATGTAATGCAACAAGTCCATGAACCATCGAATGATTCAATTTTGGCAAAAAACTACAGGATCCTTTCTGGTTGCTGTATCTTTTTCGTGCGCTGCTTTATTCAGTACGCCAACTGCTGCTGCGGCTGCTGCGGAAACACAATATCCGCTGCTGTCATTATATTACGTTGACTGCTGCTTTACAAACGCTGAAGCTGAAGATATTGCAAAGTTTGACTTAGTGATCGTCACTATGGAAGCGGCAGAATACAACAAAGACGGAATAAAAAAACTCCGCGAGCTGAATCCAAAAATTAAAATTATTCCGTATGTGCCGAGTCAAGGTGTGGTTACGCAATTTCCATCCGCGACGCGTCAACGCCTTATTGATGTAGTTCAGCCTGATTGGTACCTCATTAGACCGAATGGTGAAAAAGTGTCGCGCTACACTGGTGAGTATGGTTTGAATATTACAAAACCTGAAGTGCAAGCAGCGATTGCAAATTTTGTCGGAGACTTAAACAATGACAAGTGTGGAACCAAGCAATGTTGGGATGGTGTCTTTTTTGATGTTGTTGAAGATAACCTCGATTTTCTTGGTGCGCTTGATCTCAATCGCGATGGAATCCAAGATACAAATGTGAATAGCCAATGGGTTGCAGCGTATAAAGCGATGTTCAAAGCGACTCGTGATACAATTGGTGATGACAAGCTTATTATTATCAACGGCGCTTCTAATCTTGATATTCAAGGCGACATTAATGGCCGCATGTTTGAAAGCTTCCCAACGCCATGGCATGCGAATGGTAAGTGGGATGGCGTCGCAGAAAATGTGCCGACACTCAATCAATTTAATATGAATCCAGTTGGGATTATTTTTTCTGGAGAAGGCGCAAAAACTGATTACAAAAAAATGCGCTTTTCGATTGCGTCTGGTTTAATTTCTGGAACATACGCTGGGTATGATAACGGAGTAGATAAGCATAACAGTATCTGGCTGTATGATGAATATAATGTCCAGCTTGGTAAGGCTCGCGGTAAAGCGCGTAATCTCAAAAATTCGAAAGATCCATACAAAATTCAAGACGGTGTTTGGCAGCGGAATTTTGAAAATGGCACTGTCATTTTGAATACAACCGGAAAAAAACAAACCGTGAAACTTGATCAGGGATATGAAAAAATTCGTGGTGAGCAAGACACAAAAGTGAACACTGGTGAGACAATTGGCTCTGTGACGATTGGTCCAAATGATGGAATTATTCTTCGTGCCCGTTTGCAACAAATTCCAGACGCTGAATACTTTAATGGGGCTTTCACGAATGTCTATAAAAGTACTGGTAAACGCACCCGAACAAGTTTCTTTGCGTTTAGTCGTAAATATAAAGGCGGCGCAATTGTTCGTCATCTCGCGGATTCTGGAACAACAGTTGTCGCTGACAAAACCTACGTCTCTGTCTTTAAAGGCAATAGATTACTCCGCAAATTTGCGCCTTTTGG
>JBIIKE010000030.1:0-8181 GCA_044233365.1 Bdellovibrionales bacterium
GAATGCACCGTATCGAATTGTTACAGCGCAAAAAACCGGAACACCACAAATAAAAATCTATGACCTCCAAGGCAAGGTCGTTAATAGTGGTTGCACTGTTTTTAATGGAGCCACAAAAGGTGTGAATATCGCAATTGGTGATGTGATTTCTGGAAAGCCAGGCAAAGAAATTGTCGTCGCACCTGGAACGTCCGGGCCACCACAAGTCAAAATTTACAGCGCACAGTGCAAGGTCATGAATGATGGGTTTCGGGCTTATGAGAAGGGCGTTACATCTGGCGTGTCAGTAGCGGTCGGTGATCTTGATGGTAAAAACCATGATGAAATTGTGACAATGCCAGCGGCTAAGGCCGAGGCATTTGTGCGTGTTTTCCGCATCAGCAAAGGTAAAAAACAAACTGTTAACGGTGGGTTTTATGCCTTTCCAAAATCGAATAAGTCTGGTGGGTTTGTTACAATTTCAGATTTGGATGGAGATGGAAAAAATGAGATTGTTCCGATGAGTTATGGTATCTTTAACTTCTAGCAACACTGCTTTACACCTATGAAACGTCACGCATTCGACAAACTCCAACACGCGCATGATGCAGAGAAATGGCATCATCGGAATTTCCCGACCTTGTGGCCGTGGTTTTTGTCTGGTTTGTGGACCTTTATGCATTTGTTCATGCCGTTTTTGATTCATTATTTGACGGATAAATATGACGGTAAATGGCACAAAGTAATTGTTGATACAATCTACGCAGCAACAACCATGACGCTGCTCGCGGTGAATATTGGGATTGGGGTTTGGTTTTATTTGTATTACACCCCAGCTGATATTGATTTACGGATTACCACATCAGCGCATGTGACTTCTGGAAAGCCGATGGAAGTGCAGGTGGCATATGGAAACCCATATCGGACAATTCAGAATGCACAGGTGCATATTGACTTGCCGCCTGGAATGGTTGCAGCGAGTGAAGGAGAAAATGCGACAGTCGATGCGCTTTTAGGAACAGTAAAAAAAGGTGCCGTTGAAACAATTCCAGTGTCAGGAGTGATTTTTGGAAATGTTGGAGAAACATACACAGTGCGTGTTGTGATGCTCTACACCTATCTTGGCCGAGAACAAGAAGAGGTGGCATTTTATCATTTTTCTGTCAAAGACTCGACACTGACGGTGAGTGTTGATTTACCAGAAGTTGCGGTATATGGTCGTGAGGCGAGTGGAGCAATTCGATATACAAATAATAGTACGATCGCTCGAAAAAATGCTGAAGTGCAATTATTATTTCCGGAACATTTTATTCTTACAAGTATTGCGCAAGACGGCATCAATCTTCAATTACAATCTGATAATAATTCAGTCACAGTCGATCGGATTGCTGAATCGACAGGTGGGGCAATTGATTTTCGTGGGTATTTTTCATTACAAGAAGCTCGAGAACATGAATTGCTCGGAGACCAGGAGGTTGCGATGAATGTTGCAATGAAAGCGGCGATTGACAGTCCACTCGCCCGCACCGATGCGCAGTTTACGCAAGAGATTGCCTCTGGTTCAATTCCAGTCGTAAATCCGCGAGCAACCTTGAGTGTAGGGAGTCCAAGAGCTATACATTTTGGTGATCAGTGGATTGTGACACTGGCAGTGACGAACGTTGGAGACACTCCGATTACAGAGATTGATCTATCAGCCGAAGCGCGTGGTGTTTCGATTAGCGCCACACAAGCGCAATATACGACATTTGATGGTGAGCGAGTCGTCGGTAGTGGAACAGTGAATCTCTCAGGCACTGGAACAGCGTTGCCGCGCATTCCAAAAGTTAATGCGGGAAAAACCGGAACAATCACGTTGCGTATTCCAACATTTTCAACAACAGAGCAACGTGTGCAAGCTTTTTTGACAGCGGCTGGAACTGTCTATGCGCCAGAAATTGAAACACGCATTCCGTTACTGCCACAATCAGCCGATACAAAATTTCATTCCCAAGTCTCACTTGAACAAGAAGCGCTGTACTATTCACCAGAAGGGGAACAACTTGGATTTGGTCCTTTGCCATTACGACCGTGGAAACAGACCGCATTTCGCGTCTTGTTTGGCCTGCAAAATATTAATAATGATTTATCAAATGTCCACGTGTTTGCAAAACTTAGTCCGCAAGCTGAATGGTCTGATCTCTATAGCTACAGCGCAGGCACTGCAATGACATTTGATGCAAAGAAAAAAACCGCTCATTGGGCAATGCCAGATTTGTCACCACAAAGTCAAAAATATGGTGGTCAATTTGAAGCTATTATCACCCCAAATATTTTACAAGTGAACAAAGTGGTTCCGATTCTTGAGTCTGTCCGGATTACTGCAACTGATGCATTTACAGGTGAAACGTTCACCATTCAAAAAAATCAGCTCAATACACCGGTAAAAGTACTAAAATAAGCTATTTTTAGGTGTAGGTACTTGACAAAATTACAAAAATTTGCTATTGTATCGGGTCATTTTGCTTCAGACGATTGCTTTCGCAGTCAGCAAAACGGCACGATACATTTATGAAATCACTTCACATAGCAATGTTTGGCCAAAAAGGCGCCCCAGCAACATGGGGTGGCGTTGAGCAGCATGTGCACCATTTAAGTAAACAACTGACAGAGCAAGGCCATGCTGTTGTCGTATATGCGCGAGAGCATTATGTGTCAAAAGACAAGGCTCGTGAGTTTACGCAGCAATATCCAGGGATTCGCGTTGTCTTTACACCAACCTTGCGCACAAAACATTTTGATACGATTATTGCGACATTTTTTGCAGTGATCCATTCGTTGTTTGTTGTGCGTCCAGATGTCTACCATTTTCATAGTGTCGGGCCGTCATTGCTTGCATTTTTGCCGCGTATTTTTGCGCCACGATCTCGAGTAATCTCAACGTTCCATACTGCTGATCGCCTGCATGCAAAATGGGGTGTCTTTGCTCGATTTATGTTAACCCTTGGTGAGCGTGCGGCACTGTCATTTCCACATCAAACAATTGTTGTGTCACGTGAATTACAAGAATATTCTGAATCAGCCTACAACAAAGTAGCGTGGTATATCCCAAACGGTGTTGAAATTCCGTCTGAAAAGCATGGCTCTGAAACGCTAGCAGCTTTCAATCTTTCTCCACATAACTATGCAGTGATTGTGAATCGATTGGTTGCACACAAAGGCGTGCATTATGCGATTGAGGCCTGGAAGCGTCTTGATACAGATAAAAAGTTGGTGATTGTTGGCGATGCAGCTCTTGGGACAGAACAGTATGTTCGTGATTTAAAAGATTTGTCTGCAGATGACCCGCGGATTGTGTTTACGGGTTTTCAAACTGGCCGAGCACTGCAACAGCTCTATGCCAATGCCTATATGTCGATCCATCCATCTGATTCAGAAGGGTTGTCTATTTCTCTTTTAGAAGCTGCAAGCTTTGGAAAAGGGATTATTGCGAGTAATATTCCAGCCAATGTTGAAATTGTGCAGTATGGTGGATATTTTTTTGACAAAGGAAATGTTGATGGCCTTGTGCAGCAGTGTGCGTTCGCATTAAAAAATCCACACTTGTTAAAAGTTGCCGGCAGAGCAGTGCGTGAACATGTTTCACTTCAGTATAATTGGAAAAATATTGCACGAAGCGTGAGTGGGCTGTATACTCGTGGAGGTATTAACGAACAATCATTCGAGCTCCATGAAGCGTACGATCCTGCAGTTCAGTAAATTTGGCATCATCGGCATCGGGAATACCGCGATTGATTTGGTTGTCTATTCAGCCCTCACTCGCGGTGTTTCTTTTTTCGGAGAGCACTATTTAGTTGCAGCGTTTATTTCGTTCGTTATCTCAGGCGTGAATGGGTATTACTGGAGTCGAAAGTGGACATTTAAGCACCATTCTGGTCGGGTTCACAAAACAACAACGCGGCAGATTGTAAAATTTTATGTAGCGAGTGCTATCGCATTGGTCCTCAATCAGGGATTTTTGTATCTCTTTATTGAATACGCAGAGATTCTCAGTGAGATCGCCAAGATCTTGTCTGGTATGTCTGCGGGAATTGTCAATTTCTTACTCCAAAAGCTGTGGACATTTTCGTACACAGGTGATTTTGATGAGCGTGAAGGTGATGAAACAATTGTCTAGGTTGCAGGGTTGTTTGTTGGCATGTTATTCGGACTCAATGAAGAGTAACTCATTGTTTGTGCGCCCATCATGTCAGTGACGGTGCGTTGCAGGCCTGTATCAAGATCTGTGACAGGAAACCAGCCAAGTTGTCGTTTGGCACGAGAAATATCTGGAGCAGCATAGCGAATTAACCCTTGAATTTCTGGCTTGAATAAGACTTGTGACTTTGAGCCAGCAAGTTGAATAACTTGTTTTGCGATATCAATAATTTGAAAGGTGTTGTCATTGCCGAGATTTACTGGGTCCGCAACTGGTGTTTGCATCAGCGCGACCATACCTTGAATCAAGTCGTCAATGTAGCAATAACTATCTTCCATCGTGCCATCGCCATAGATCACTACATCATTATTATCAATGGCTGATTTCACAAAATCTGGAATCATGCGGCCAGCGTTGAGCATCATACGCGGACCATAGGTGTTGAAGATGCGAGCAATTTTTGTGTCGAGTTGGTAGGCGCGACGATAGGTGAGTGTTAATGTTTCTGCAAAACGTTTCCCTTCGTTATAGGATGCCCGTTCGCCCAGTTGGTTTACAAAGCCCCAATAGTCTTCTTGAAATTGTGCTTGACCTTCAAGTGGGTCACCATAGACCGCTCGAGAAGACCCAAGAAGGAATTTCGCATTGTATTCACGAGCGATTTCCAATCCATGAAACACGCCAATGGAATTGGCCTTCGCTGTTGCGAGCATAAATTCTTCGTAGCCGAGTTGAATGGTTGGGCAGGCGAGGTAGTAGACTTCCTGAATGCCTTGGAATTTGACTTGGAGTAAATCAAGCTCTGGGTAGAGAGACAGGTCGAGCGGTTTAGTGATATCGTGGCGCAAAAAAACAAAATTCGGATTTTGCAGGAGATGTGAAATGTTGTTTACTGAGCCGGAGCTATAATCATCGACGCAGATCACTTTCGCGCTTTGTATTAATTCGTCGCACAGGTGAGAGCCGATAAATCCAGCGCCACCAATAACCAGGACATTTTTTTTATCAAAAATAACATTGTGTTTTTCTTCCATATACAAGAAAGTATAGTACTGAAAGCGAAACTTTACAAACTAGTATAATTCAGTATACTCTTCAAGCTGTAGTTTATTTGCGTCACCGAGAGAATTGTGGCCCTCTTCCAACCTCTTGAAAGAGGAGGCAACAATCACCGGAGACAGATAATAAAACTACAGCATCCTTTTAGGGGGTTCGTATATCGGTAGTACTATGGTCTCCAAAACCATTAGGGCGGGTTCGATTCCTGCACCCCCTGCAAAAAAGAAAAGTCGTCACAACATGGCGGCTTTTCTTTTTATGTTGGAGATGAAGAGGAATCGAGGATTCCTGCCTGTGCCCCGTAGGGGTACACCCCCTGCAAAAATAAAAGAGCTGTCCACTGGGCAGTTTTTTGTTGCCTTCAATGAATCATCATCCACTGCCGCAAAACAACAAGGCAGTATTTATTTTTGCTCACTTGGAGGCGTAATTTCTTTGAGCAGTTCCGCCCCACCGTCTCTATCGGCACCTTTTCTTGCAATAGTTGTCATGCTCAATGACTTGTTACCAGACGCTTCTTTTCCTGCGCGGAGCACCGCGTTGATCTCTTCTGAGAATGAAACATTTCCTTCGCGAATTGCATCAATCGCGGCATCTGAATCACATTCAATTTCAAAAAAGGCGATAGGGTAATCTTCTGCTGGGCCATTCGCATCTTGAAGGAGTAAATCAATTTCCGCTTTTTGTTTTTCAGGCTGACCGTCAATAACGACAATGCCTTCAATAAAATGTCGGCGTTTTTGTAAGTGACCATTGGTTGCTTGCGGCAGGAGCCTTTCCGCTGTCTCTTGCGAAATCACCACTTCAAACTCACTACGAGAAAAGGTTTCAAGATTTTTCTGTCCTTTGAATGTTGCGGTGTACACCACTTCGCCGCTTGGTTCAACTTGTTTGCGAATGCGGGCTTGCGAAACATCGGCGTCAGGCGGCAATTCCAAGCCGCAGTCTTGTGCAATGCGTTGAAAGAGTTCAGCATCTTTTGGAAAATACCATTGATCAATAGTGGCGGCTGGAGCGCTTGCGATTAAGGGTTCAATCGCAGCTCTCGGTACAACAATTTTGAGTTCACGCTCTTGCGGTGTGTCTTCGCGCTTTTCGCTTGAGGATTTTTTTTCAAGTGGTCTGTGGCGCAGTCTTTCCATATGCCACTATATAATCAGATATTACATAATTTGCAAAGAGTGTATCATTATTGATCTTTTTGCACAGTAATGATACTATCTTCAGTAATAATACTAATTGATACTATCATTATGGCAAAAAGACGTGGCGCAATCAGCAGTAAGGCAACAAAAGAAGGAAAGCATCCACCAAAAACAAAGAAGCGTTTGGCAGCAAAAGCTGAAATGCTTGCGGCGAAAGCAGCAAAGGCAAAGCCAAACACTGACGGGCAAAAATACGGTAGAGGAAAAAAGAAAAAGAAAAAATAATATTTTACCGGCTCCAGCAGCCGGTTTTTTATTTGGTGAAACATTTTTGAACGTGTTACACTAGAGAAGAATAATTTCTATTTTTATAGTATGAGGAGTATGCAACTATCAAAAAGAATCATTATGGCATTTTTCTTTTTCGCCTTCAGTCTTTTTTTACCACTTTCTGTTCATGCGGCAAGCTATAGTGTTACTACAACAGATGACGAGGCAGATGTTTCGCCATCGTGCGTTACTGGAGCCTCAACTGATTGTTCGTTGCGTGAAGCGGTGATTGCAGCAAACGCAAACTCAGGTTCAGATACAATTATAGTTCCAGCAGGAACATTTCAGTATTCAATTTTTGGATCGGGTGAAGAGTTAGCGGCAACGGGTGACATTGATATCACTGATACCAGTGGAGAGCTTACTATTACCGGCGCTGGCAGTGGCGTAACAACTGTCTACGTCGGCGGCTATGAACGTTCATTCGACGTTCGTGCAGGCGCGAGCGCGGTTATTTCTGGTGTAGAAATAACCGGAGGAAGTGTGAGTGGCGCCGGAGGTCAAGGCGCTGGCATTCGAAGTGTCGGTGCAGCGCTCACTCTCAATAATGTCTTGATTGTTAACAACGGGTTTTCTAGCACTTCTGCTCCTGCATATTCAAAAGGTACTGGAGTATATTGCAGTGCAGGCACACTGACTATTACTGATTCTACTATTCGAAATAATGGTGATACTGCAGAAGATATAGATGGTGGCGGTGTGTATATAGAAACAGATTGTGCTGCTGATGTAGATACTGTCGATATTGACGCAAACGCAGGTGGGCAGCGAGGTGGTGGTATCTATATCGCCACTCACGCAACGCTCGAAAAAACGTTGAATAATGTCAATGTTACAGACAACACTGGAAATAATGGAGGAGGCATTTTTGTGATAAGTGATGTTCCGGGCGATACTCCTGTCGATATTCGCAACACTACTATTTCCGGGAATCTCGCAATGGGACAAGGAGGAGGCATAGAGTTTGCTGGTGCAGGAAATATGACGAATGCAACTATTACCCAAAATAATGCACGTAGTAATGCGGGTGGAGTATTTATTTATAACGACAACACGACGAATGGAACTATTGCATTTAGTACTATTACAAATAATCGATCAAACTCAGATAGTTCTGGTGGTGGGGATGGAGGGGGAATATTCGTTGGTGGAACGAGCTCAGATTTTGAGATCCGAACATCACTCGTTGGTTCAAACACTGCTACATCAAGTAATGGTCCAGATTGTTATGCGGCGTCTGACACCGGCCTAACATCAGGTGGATATAACTACTTTAGTACAATGAACGGGTGTAGTGTCACGACCGTCGGAACAGATGATATAACAACCGGTCCTGTGTCAATCGTTTCTACGGCTCAACCAGAAGACAACGGTGGCGATGTTCCAACGCTTCGTCTTTGGAGTGATGATTTGAATGTTGACGCAGTACCTGTTGAACAGTGCCTTGACGCCGCTGGTGTTGCGCTGACAACAGATGCGCGTGGTGCGTCT
>JBIIKE010000010.1:0-17145 GCA_044233365.1 Bdellovibrionales bacterium
AGTCAGGCGTCATTCAACAGTGGCATGGTGGTTCTGCCACTGTCGTTTGATGAAACAATAGAAAAGTGGTGGCTCATGAAAGCCATTCGGTATTGGCTTCTGTTCCTTGGTATGTTCTCAGCGTGCTTGCCATGGACAGATCTCGTATTGACTAAGCCTGGTACGAGCGATGAGGAGCCAATCGATACAGATGGTCCTCATAGAGCGCCAGGAGGGGATCCGGTTCCAGAACCTAAAGAGACTGGTCAATCGCCTGCAGATCCGCCAAATGATACGTATGAGCGTGAGGAGCCAGAAGATACATATGAGCTCTGGTTCGAGGACTGAATGCAGTGATTCGGGTGGGTGGTGAATGAGATTTTTCATCACTCACCATGTTCTTTTTTAGCAGAGGAGTATTTTCGTTAGACAGATCAAGGTCTCACCCTGATCTGTGTCTGTCTGGCGAAAGTCAGACGTTCAGATTTTTCGCAGAGCGGTTTGTGCCGAGCGGAAATACGAATGACACAACAGGTAGTGAGGAAGCAGGCAATGAAACGCTTGTGTACAGTCATGATGCAGGGCTTGGTCTGCATATTGTTTGTGCTTGGCGTCGCGTGCGTCGACCGTGGCGACATTCAGATTGAGGGCAAAGCAGCTGATACTGCGGTGGTGACGCTGGAGGCCGAGCTCTTGCCGAATGAGCACCTCGCCCCGCCACCGACACACCAGCTCCCGTTCATGAGTGGAGAGCGGTACACTGCGACGACCTACGCTGGCCACACCGGCTGGGACTTCAACATGCTTGGTGACTGCGGTCAACCTGTCGTTTCTGCTGAGGCGGGGACCGTGGTTGCGATCAGCACAAGCTGTCCAGAATGGAGCAGTCCAGGCTGCGGCGGCGGGTATGGCAACTACGTCAAGATCC
This sequence comes from Bdellovibrionales bacterium, assembly GCA_044233365.1. Taxonomy (GTDB): domain Bacteria; phylum Patescibacteriota; class Patescibacteriia; order UBA9570; family XYC2-FULL-38-9; genus CALKUP01. The sequence goes on from JBIIKE010000010.1 coordinate 908, forward strand.
GCCATAACGATGGCTACTACTCCTTGTACGCTCACCTGCAGACCAGTCAGGTCTTCGTGCGGGTTGGTCAGGGGGTGGAGCGTGGCCAATCGCTCGGCAAGCTCGGGACTTCTGGCGATTCCACTGGCTGTCATCTGCACTACGAGGTGCGTGACAGCGCTGATCGCTGGCTCCTCCCGAATTTCATCTGGGACGGCGGCAGCGGAGGTCTGAGCAATGGCAGCTCCTACACCTCCAAAAACCAGGGCAAGCTCGACAGTATGCGCAACATGCTCGGTGCTGGAAACGTCGGCAATCAAATGACGCCCAACGCTACTCGGGTTCACGCTGATGGCTTCTCGCTTACTTACAATGGCGGAGCTTGGGGTGAGAACACGATGTACTATGAGGCGCTTGGTTGCGGTGTTGTTCCGTACTGCACGGTCTACAACAACAGCAACTACGCCTGGAACGTTCGTGGTGCAATCCGTGCCAAGTACTTTGCGATCGGCGGCCCCAACAGCAGCTTGAGCTGGCCAACTGGCAATGAGTATCCGACCGCTCAGGGAAGCCGGCAGAACTTCAAATGCGGGTACATCACCTGGAAGTCTGCGACTGGCATGACCACGCACACCTTCACGGGTTGTCCCTGAGTTGTTGCCTCACTGTCAATACCGCGGGTGATGACGAAGACGTCGTTCATCATCCGCGCACTCTCTATTATTTATTTGCAAAACAGGTAAGATACATTGATATTAGATTTCTATTATGCAAAAAATCACCTTATTTATTATTCCAACACTACTTTTATTGACGGGTGCAAGTTGTGTTATTCCAGAAAAGACACACACAACCGACAATGCTTCCAATTACAATACTGTTGATCTTCCTGTCCCTGCTCTCGCAAACAGCAAGCCATATGAAAGCAGTTCCATGGGTCTGCGTTTTCAATATCCTGAAAAGTGGGAAGTAGTACATGAAAGTGAAGATGCAGTGAGCCTTCAATTGACCGATAATGAATTAATCAAACAAGGTACAAGCGCAAAAGATCCAAATGGCATTTTTTTTACACTAACGGTTGCGAAGCCAGGTTCGTATGACCACGATCTTTCACTGCAGCGCACAAAAGGTACATACCACACTCCAGAAGAACAAAAAAAACGAGACGCGGAGCATAAAGCAAGCTCTTTCCCGCAACCAGTGCTCGCAGCAACGAGCCCTGTGGTCATTGATAAAAAAGAGGGATACGCATATTCAGTTCAAGTAAAGCCCAAATCAGAAGAGATGCCAATTACTGAGTTAAGTCGATATTATGATGGAATAGAATATTACATCCCTCTCGAGAATGATGCTGTGTTGATCGTTTATGCAACGGTAGGATATGGAGCGAATCATGATGCGCTACTATCCGATGTTGAGGCGGTGGTGAATACGATTCAGTTTCAAAAAGAGTGATATATAATTGCGTCAATTCACATATACCAGTATACTACTGGCGTATTTACAATTTCATATTTTATATGATGAAACGAATTGCCAGCGTCGCTTTATTTGGATTTTTTATCGCAACCCTTCCCGTGAGCGTGCTTGCGTCTGATACGCGGTTTCCTGATTTGCGGATCTATGATGTGCGTCATGAAGGTAAGACTGCCGTCCGCCAAGAATCATTTCATTTTCTTGATGGAAAATCTCCAAATGGTGGCTCAGTGACACTTGGAAATGTCACCGGTGATGCTCAACAAGAAATTATTGTTGCAGCTGGACCAGGTTCTGAGCCATATATTCAAATCTACACTGCTAAAGGTCGACGGATCGCACAGTTTTTGGCGTATGACAAAACAATGAAGAGTGGTGTCCATGTTGCGAGTGGAAACATCAATGCTGCCGGGTATGATGAAATTGTGACTGTTCCAGGCTATGGTTCAACAAGTTTAGTGAAAATTTTTAATGGAAAAGGGAAGCAAACGATCAATAATGGATTTTACGCGTTTCCAAAATCGTTTACGGGTGGTTCACAAATTGCTGTTGGAAATGTGCGTGGTTCAGACCGAGAAGAAATTATTGTTGGTAACGGCGCTGGCACCTCTTCTTATGTGCGCGTCTTCAACCACAAGGGCAAGGTTATTCTTAAAACCATTTTACCATTTGATCGGATTGAGCGTGGTGGAGTCAGTGTAACAACCGCGAATGTTGATGGTGGAGCACATTCTGAAATTGCTATTGCCCAACATGCATTTGGGAAGTCAAATGTAAAAGTCTATAAAGTGAATAGTGGCAGCGAAACAATCCTTAGTGATTTTTATGCATACGAAAAATCGTATCGTGGTGGTGTAAATCTTGCAGCCGCTGATATTGACCAAAATGGAACAGATGAAATTATCACTGTGGCGAGACAGGGCCGAAAAACAAGCGTCCGCTTTTTCAAGGGGCATGGAACACAATTAAAAGGCGGCTTTCGAGCGTATGAAGCTGATTTTATGGGTGGTGCAGCCATCGCTGCAGGAAATGCTGATGCCGATAATAAGCCAGAGATTATCACCGTTCCAGAAAAAAAAGTGATTCAAGGTCGCACAGACTATTACAAGTATATTGATATTGATTTGAGTGAACAAAAGCTTCGTGCCTACAAAAACGGTGTGCTTGAAAAAGAATTCTTGGTATCCACTGGTGTTGAGCGTTACGCGACACCACAAGGCACCTTCCCGATCCGTCGGAAGATTTTCAAAAAAGATTATAAGTGGGAGTATGGACCGGAACATCCAGATAATTATGACATCAAGGATGTGCCATATAATCTCCAGTTTCTCCCGACATACTATTTACACAATGCATTTTGGCATAATAACTTTGGCCATCCAATGAGTCATGGTTGTGTCAATATCAATCTTGAGAACTCTAAATGGATCTATGAATGGGCGCAAGTTGGTGATCCAGTCATCATTCACCCGTAAGGTTCAGCGATCACCTCGTCTCCATGCCTATTTGATAGTCTGAATAAAGACCTGTATACTCTTTTATATGACAAAAAGGATTAAAGTACGTCTGACAGCATTCTGTATTTTATTATTAGCAATTGGAGCGGGATATATTGTCTATCCACAAAGTCCAGCTATTTCACTCGGGTCTTTTCAGCGTTCTGGAAATGTACAGCTTGGCTTGGATTTGCAAGGTGGATCGCAATTATTGTATCAAGCTGATGTCTCACAAGTGGCCGAAGCTGATCGGCAGGCCGCAGTTGATGGTGTGCGTGATGTTATTGAACAACGTATTAATGCGTTTGGCGTCGGTGAGCCAGTGATTCAAACCGTTCGATCTGGCCAAGACTTTCGCCTCAACATTGAACTTCCTGGAATTACTGATGTTCAAGAAGCTGTCAAACGCATTGGTGAAACACCATTACTCGAATTCAAAACCGAAGCTGAGCCTGTTGTCTATACTGAAGAGCAAGTTGCAGCAATTCGCAAGCGCAATGAGACGAGCAAGGCAACTGCCAATGATGTCTTAAAACAAGCGCGGTCAGGTGCAGATTTTGAAACCCTCGCGCGCACATATTCAGAAGATCCAGGCTCAAAAGAATCTGGCGGTGTGCTTCCGGAAGCGGAGGAGGGAAGTTATGTCGAGCCTTTTAATGAGGTAGTATTTGAAAAAGCCACCGTTGGAGAGGTGTATCCAGAGCTCGTTGAAACTGATTTTGGTTACCATATTATTCGATTAGATTCCCGTATTGATCCACCAGCATCAGACGAATCGACCACAGGGACTGATGCGGCTGCAGAGGCAACTGTACAAGCGAAAAAAGCGACAGCGCACCATATTCTATTGAGAAAAGAATCAGAAGAACCTGTAAATACTGGTCAAAATTACATTGCAACAAACCTCACTGGAAAACAGCTTGATAATGCATCGGTCGTGTTTGACCCAACAACGGGCCTGCCAACTGTATCGCTGAATTTTGATTCTGAAGGTGCGGCGTTGTTTGCACAAATTACCAAAGACAACATCGATAAAACAATTGCGATCTATTTAGACGGCGAGGTGATTAGCGCGCCAACCGTGAATCAGGAAATTTCAACCGGCGAAGCAATTATTTCTGGTGACTTTGGACTAGAAGAAGCCAAAGAACTAGCACAACGTCTCAACGCTGGAGCGCTGCCAGTTCCGATCAGCTTGATCTCACAACAGCAGGTTGGTCCGACACTTGGTCAAGAATCGATTGAACGGAGTTTATTTGCCGGGATTATCGGGTTGATTGCGTTGTCAATTTTTATGATTGTGTATTATCGCTTGCCTGGCTTGCTTGCGATTATTGCGCTTGGTTTTTACTCTCTTCTTGTCTTAGTGATTTTTAAATTAATGCCAGTAACATTAACTCTCGCTGGCATTGCTGGTTTTGTGTTATCGATTGGAATGGCCGTTGATGCGAATGTGCTCATTTTTGAACGCATGAAAGAAGAGCTTAAAAAAGGCAAGAGCGTCAAGCATGCTATCGATGATGGCTTTTCACGAGCCTGGCTCTCGATTCGTGATTCAAATGCCTCGTCTCTCATTACCTGTCTGATTCTGTATTGGTTTGGCTCGTCGATTATTCGTGGTTTTGCGATCACCTTGGCAATTGGGATTATCGTCTCAATTTTTACAGCGGTGAATGTCTCGCGAATTTTACTTCTCATGACGCGGATTGATAAGCCATGGCTCTACGGATTACCAAAAAAAACTGACGGATGACTACTATGTATTATCGAACCATGTCCAAAGTAAAATATATTACAACCGTTTCGGTGATTCTGGTTGTTGCATCTTTTGCTGTCTGGGGGTACCAATTTTCTCAGCAATGGCAAGCGGGCGTCAAAGATCACTATGGATTTAATCTCGGCATTGATTTTACAGGCGGCTCAACAACAGAGTTGGCGTTTACGACTGGACAGTCACGACCGTCACTGGAAGAGGTACAGTCAATTATCAGTGCTACTGGATTAACAGCGACCACACAGACCGCTGGTGATACTGGGCTTATTATTAGAACCCCGTATCTTACTGAAGATGAACACACTACGCTTCGAACGACGTTTGAAGCGCGGGGTGCGACGGAACAGTCATTTGCGAGCGTTGGTCCGACGCTCGGTGCTGAATTGCAACGCAAAGCCTTGCTTGCTACTGCAATGGTGCTCATCGCTATTATTCTTTATATTTCCTATGCCTTCCGTGGCATCTCGCACGGTGCTGTGAAGTCCTGGTTGTTTGGCGTTGGCGCAATTGTCGCCCTCTTGCACGACATTGTGATTGTTCTCGGAATCTTCATTGTCTTAGGGGTGTATGCGAATGTCCAAATTGACACCTTATTTGTCACAGCACTGTTAACTGTCCTTGGTTTTTCGGTTCACGATACCATCGTGGTTTATGACCGGATTCGAGAAGGTCTCAAACAGAAGCACAAGTATACGTTTGAGGAAATTATTGATATGAGCATTAATAGCACATTGGCACGTTCGATCAATACCTCACTAACGACCTTATTTGTCCTTACAGCTCTCTATTTTTTTGGTGGGGAATCTATTCAGCATTTTGTGCTGGCCTTAATTATCGGTATCATTGTCGGAACCTACTCATCCATTTTTATTGCTAGCCCAGTGTTGCTACTTGGTGAGCGCCTCCTCAAAAAGGGAAAAAGAAACGCATAAAATAGCTTATTTTAGCTATTTACTAGTCAAAATAGTTGACAGAATTTGAAATAAATGTCATTATGCGTTTATGTCTACTTCTATTCTCGATACAGTTTTGTCACGTCGCGACATTCAAGAGCGCGAGTCCTTTGATGCTCTTCAGCTGATGGAGCAGATTTTAGGATTGCTGCCAGCAAAAGAAGCAGAAATTTTAAGCCGCCGCTATGGCTTGGGTGGTGAAAAGAAGCAAACCCTAGAAACAATTGGTCAACAATATCAAGTCACTCGGGAGCGAATTCGTCAAATTGAGCGTCAGGCAATTCAATCGTTATTTGATCATCCACAATTTGATGAACTGATGCGTCCATTTGAGCACGTTGTTGTTTCTGTGATTCATGAGCACGGTGGTATTATGACGATGGACATGATTGCTCGAGAGCTATTGGGTGTCCATGCCAACGATATAAAATACCATGCCGCATTACATTTTTTGTTATCCCAGCTGTTGAAAGATAAAATTGAACATGTTCGTGCATCGAAGCAATTCGTCCAAAGTTGGAAAACACAAACGACTTCAATGGATGTTGTTGAAAAAACGATTGCCGAATTGAAACGAATTGTGGAAGGCTTAGAAAAGCCACATACATTTGAGCGTATTCATGAAGAGCTGAAAAAAACTCCACACTATAAAGAATTTCAAGATCATTTATCAGAAGCTGTCATCGCATCATACCTTGATGTTGCTGGTGAAATTGGGAAGAATCCATTTGATGAGTATGGTTTATCACATTGGGGATTAGTCAATCCAAAACGGATGCATGATCGGGTCTATTTGGTATTGCAGAAAAAAGGCGAGCCAATGCATTTTGAAGAGATTGCTGAGCAGATTTCTGAAGTGTTTGGTAAAAAAGCCTACCCACCAACTGTGCATAATGAGTTGATTTTGAATAAAGAATACGTCCTGGTTGGTCGTGGTTTGTATGCCCTTAAAGAATGGGGGTATCAAGAAGGTGTGGTGTCTGATGTGATTACCCAAGTAATGGAAGAGGCGGCTGAGCCATTGGATCGTGATGAAATTGTGAAGCGTGTGTTAGAACAACGGATTGTCAAGCGCAATACTATTTATCTCGCGCTCACTGATAAAAATATATTTCAACGATTGACGGACGGACGGTATACACTGATTCCGCAAACTGCTGTATAATAGAACGGTCTTCACATAACGAAGGCCTTTTTCAATCTCATGTTTGCTCCAATTCTCAATACACTCAATACATTTTATATTGAACTCCTGAACGCTGCGGGCCAGAGTCCGTTTTCAGCGCTCGCCTATATTGTCACGCACGGTGGTCTCATTTTATTTTTTCCATTACTGGTCTGGATGTTGTGGGTTGTTTGGTTATTTTATGTTATTGGTATTTATGGCAGTAAACAAAAATATATTTTATTTGCGGTAGATGTACCAAGCGTCAATGAACAAAGCATGGCAGCAGTGGAGCAGGTGATTACGGCGTTGCATGGAACATATTTTAATTATAGTAAAAAAGATGCGTATTGGCATGGAATGCAGATCGAGCCATACTCACTCGAAATCGTGAGCATTGATGGGTACATTCAGTATTTTGTTTGGTGTAATGTTCGTTTTCAAAATGTTTTGAAATCAGCAATTTATGCACAATATCCTGATGCAGAAATTACGGAAGTAGAAGATTATACAAAAAATGTTCCGAATGAATACCCGAATGCAGAATATAAGGTTTGGGGAACACAGCTGGGTTTTGAAAAACCAAGTGTCTATCCAATTAAAACATATGAGTATTTTGAGCATTCATTGACTGGTACATTTGCAGATCCTTTAGCGTCGGTATTGGAGCAGATGAGTCGATTACATGAGGGTGAGCAAGTCTGGTTGCAGCTCGTTGTAACACCAACAGATGGAGGTATTCGAGATGCTGGTATTAGTGAGGTGGACAAATTAATCGGAAAAGATGGTGGGTATTCTCCGGCAGGGGTTGAAAAATTTATTTTTAGTACCCTTGGCCGCTTGTTTAATGCAGGAAAACCAGTACATTTTGAAACAGTTGACGATGCTGGATTTGGTCGTGAAGGGAGTGATGGAAATTTCATGAGTGTAACAACAGGGGAGCGTGTTGTGATTGAAGAAATTCAGAAAAAAATTACCCGCCTGCAGTTTGATGTAAAATTTCGTTTTGTCTATATCGCAAAAGCAGAGGTCTACGATCGTTATCGAGTTCCAGGTTCAATTTTTGGTGCATTAAAACAATTTAATTCACTTGATTTAAATAGTTTTAAAGGTGGAAAGTTTACGACAACGTCTCGGCCAACCTATGGCATGTGGCAACGTCGCCGTCATTGGCGTGAAACAAAATTAGTCAAAGCCTATCAAGGGCGATCCAACTGGAATGGTGAAGATGGTATTACGATGTCAAGTTCTGAAATCGCGACAATCTTTCATTTCCCACTTGAAACAACTCAAGCTCCATTACTGTCGAGTACTGAATCTAAAAAAGCTGAACCACCAACGAAGTTGCCACAAAAACAAACAACTGATGAGTTTTATATTCAAACAACTGCAGAAGTTGCCGCCGCTGAAGCGGCTGCTGTTCCGGTGAATTTGCCAATGGACGCTCCAACAAAGATGCGTATTCCAAAAGCTGGTGAAACATTATCACGAGCAGCAACGGTTCCTCAGGCAGCGACTGCGCCAGCTGCCGCAATGCAAGAACTGCCTGTTCAAAATAAACAGTCGCAACAGCCACAGACCCAACCGCGGAGTGATTTTGAAACGCCGCTGCACTCAATGCCAGGACTGCCGCCAGGAGTGCAGCCAGTTGCTGGCGGGTATCAAAGTGACTCTCAACCAGTCAGACGAGCTGTTCCTCAACAAAATACATGGACTTTAGGGTCACGTGCTCAAATGGATGCAAAATTAAATGCACGGCCACAATCTATTATGCCAACAACAGAGGAGATCACAGATACGGTTTCACAGGTTGCATATAAGGTTACTCCAGATGTTGTGCGGCCGGTGATTCATGCAATTACAGAACCAATTCAGCAGGTTGCGCAAGTGATTCCAGGAATGAGTAGTATTGTTCGCGGGCAACAGCCGCCAGAATCTTCAGTGTCACCAGTGCGCCCACCCGCGCCACAGCAGCCACCCGCTGTAGCCCCAGCACAATTTCCACCACAACAACCTTTAGCGCAGGCACAACAACCACCAGCCCAGTCGATGGCATCACCACAAAATTCCGCTGGCGCTCCGCCAGAAAATCTGCCAATATAATATACAGATATGACAGACGATCAAAATACAAATCAAACACCAGACTTCCTCGCACCAGCCGGTCCAAAAAATTGGAGCGAACATCCCAATACTATTACGTATTTTGCGCAAACAAATTTTCGTGGAGAAGCGCGTAAGTTTGGCATCAAGCGCAATGACCGGCCGCGTCACATGTATGTGATCGGAAAAACAGGTATGGGAAAATCCACCATGCTTGAAAACATGATTATTCAAGATATTCAAAACGGAGAAGGTCTCGCTGTTGTGGATCCGCATGGAGACTTGGTTGAAAAAGTGATTGATTTTGTGCCGGAGAATCGATTGGATGATGTGATTTATTTCAATCCAGCCGACATGAATTTTCCGATTGCATTTAATATTGTGGAGCAAGTTGATGATGAATATAAAAATTTGATTGCGAATGGGTTAGTTGGGGTATTTAAAAAGATTTGGGCAGACTCATGGGGACCTCGTCTTGAATATATTTTAATTAATTGTATTTTGTCGTTGCTTGATTATCCTGGAGCGACATTGCTTGATGTGACACGTGTATTAGTCGATCCTGGGTATCGTAAAAAAGTCATTAAGAAAATTAAAGATCCGATTGTTCGTCAGTTTTGGGTGAATGAATATAATAATTATTCAGAAAAATTTCGGAATGAAGCGATTGCTCCGATCCAAAATAAGGTTGGGCAGTTTTTGAGTTCATCACTCATTCGAAATATTGTTGGTCAAGAGCATTCGACGATTGATGTTCGCAAAGAAATGGACAATGGGAAAATTTTGTTGATGAATTTATCGAAAGGTCGCATCGGTGAAGAAAATGCCGCATTACTTGGTGCGATGATGATTACTCGAATTCAGCTCGCTGCGATGAGTCGAGTCGATATCCCGGAGTCACAGCGGCGAGATTTTTATCTGTATGTTGATGAGTTCCAAAATTTTTCAACAGAATCTTTTGCGTCGATTTTGTCTGAAGCTCGTAAATATCGTCTGAACATCACAATGGCGCATCAATATATTGAACAGCTGTCTGATGAAGTGAAAGCAGCAGTGTTTGGAAATGTTGGAACAATGGCAGCGTTTCGGGTTGGTGCGACAGATGCGGAAGAGCTAGAGAAAGAATTTCAGCCAACCTTCATGCAAGAGGATATTGTGAAGTTACCGGCATATCATATTTATATGCGCTTAATGATTGATGGTGTGGCGAGTGATCCATTTTCAGCAACGACACTACCGCCGATTTCTCAGCCATCACATTTAAAAGATGAGATTATTGAGCGCTCTCGCGCACGTTATGCATCGAACAAGGCTGATGTTGAATATGCGATTAATTTGTGGGCAGCAGTTGATGATGAACAAGCGCGAACAGTAAAGGAAGATCGAGAAAAACAAATGGCACGAGATGAAGATGCAGCAGAAAAAGAATCAACAGCTGCTTCGGCGGTTGATGCAGACTTGCCACCAAAACGATCAAAAAATGGGATTCCATTACCCGTTGCTGAGGTTCCTGTTGAATTACCACCAGTCTATGTTCCAAGTGATGACGCTGTTGTGCCTGAAGAGGAGGCTCCGCAATCCCTAGATTTTTTATCAGCCTTGATGCGTGATACTTCAAATGGCGCTGTAGTGCCACCGGTGGAGACTGAGACAGATAGTGTTGCTCCATCACCAATTACTGCCGCACCAAAAATAGTAGAAGACGAAACACAAGTAACACCTGAAGCTCCTGAGCCAGTTATAGAACAGGTGTTGCCCCCAAAACCAGCAATGAATTCTGCGTCGCCTACAGTGGAAGAGCCGCAGCAGCCGGGACGAGAAACCAGGATTGGCTACCCAGCGCCAAAACCAGCAGGTGCAACCAAGTCTATTGCATCACAACCTACCCCAGCTCCAGTAAAAAAACCTCTTCAGTCAGCGCGTCCGGCTGGAGATTTTCGCACAAAATCATCTGCACCGGCAGCGCAACCAGGTACGGTAACTGAATCGGTCCATTCACCGACTGAGGGATCGGCTCAAGATACGGCTGATAAACGCAAACGAAAACGCAAACGAAAAAAACGAGCAGACGGAGATTTGCGCACGAAGCCGACCGCAGCGACACCAGGAGCTCCAGCGCCAGCTATTCACCAACCATTTAAAAATGCTTTTGCAGATTTAGTAAAACCACAGCCAGCTCAGGCTACTGTTCAGCCGCAGGTAGCAACACCGAAGCCTGAAGTGCAGAGTGATGAACCACGTATTCCAGTTGGGTTGCCACCAAGTCAACCGCCTGTTCAAACAAAGCCATTGACGCCTACAGTAGAGTCTCCTGCAGTTATTGCTCCGCAACAACCGCAACCACAATTACAAGCACGACCATCCCAGCCACAGCCAATGATGCCAGGCCAGCCCGTCACTTTTGATTAGGCGCGCGCCTATCTAGAGCCGAGGTCGCTTATTTTTTTGGAGACAGAATAGCAAACCGATCTTTGCCACCAAAGTCTTGATGAATTGTGACTGTGTGATCTGGTAACATTTGTGCTGCAAGTTCAGTTAAACGAATCGCATGGTCATCGCCGATTTCTAATAACAAAAAACCATACGGGACTAACCAGCGTGCAGCGCCAGTAATAATGTTTTCAATCAACGCAAAGCCAGCATCATCAGCAACAAGTGCTCCGGCTGGTTCATAGTGCAGACCAACGGCTTCCGGCGTTCTTTTCTGAGCTTCTTCTGAGCGTAAATATGGCGGATTGCTAATAATAATATCAAATGGCGCAATACCGTCTGGCAGTGGTTCATAGATTGAGCCATGAAGTAGCTCAACTTCAGTTTCCAGTTGTTTCATATTTTCATACGCCATCGCAAGCGCGTCAGCTGAGATATCGGTCGCAATTACTTGAGCTTGTTCACCAAGTGTCTTTGCCAGTGTCAATGCAATGCAACCTGAGCCAGTGCCAATGTCAAGAATCCGTGCACGATCAACGGTTCCATAATGATCCTTCACAATCCGCAGTGTTTCATCGATCAAAAATTCCGTTTCGGGGCGGGGGATTAACACTGATTCATCAACCTGAAACAACAATCCGTAAAATTCTTTTTGTCCAGTGAGATAGGCCATTGGTTCACCAGCAGCTCTGCGGCCAATGAGATTATTATATTGTCGTTCATGATCAATTGAAACAATGTCCGTGCCATGCGCAATAATCCATGCACGATTTTTTCCTAACAAAAAAGCGAGTAGCACTTCAGCATCTAACGTAGGTAAGGTCACGTGCCCAGCTAATTGATCCTCTCCGTGAATGATAATTTCTGTAATTGTCATAGATTTTTACGCGTCAGCTTTTTGAAGAGATTCAAGACGGGCGATTTGATCAGCCTCTTGCAAGGCCATAACAATATCAGAAATGTCACCTTCCATCCGCGCGGGTACATTATTCCAACTTTGTTTAATCCGATGATCCGTAATTCGGTCTTGTGGAAAATTATAGGTCCGGATTTTTTCTGAGCGGTCACCAGTGCCGACTTGCGAACGGCGAGCATCACCGCGTTTTTTCGCTTCTTCATCTTCCATGTGTTGTAACAGGCGAGAGCGCAAGACAGTCAGCGCTTTGGCTTTATTTTTGTGCTGGGATTTTTCATCCTGACAGACGACAACCATGCCGCTGGGGATGTGAGTGATACGAACAGCAGAGTCGGTTGTGTTGACGCTTTGGCCGCCGTTGCCGCCAGAACGGAACACGTCAATCCGCAAATCGTTTGGACTAATATCGAGATCTGTTTCTTCCGCTTCAGGGAGAATTGCCACTGTGATCGTCGATGTATGGACTCGGCCTTGCTTTTCAGTTTCCGGAACGCGTTGGACGCGATGAACGCCGGATTCATATTTAAAATCAGAGTACGCACCAAAACCTTCAATTTTCGCAATTACTTCTTTGTAGCCATCGATTCCATTTTGACTCGCAGACAGAATTTCGACATTCCAATTTTTGCTTTCAGCATATTTAATGTATGCCCGAAATAACTCAGCAGCAAATAGTGCTGATTCATCACCGCCAGCCCCAGCTCGAATTTCTAGAATCGTATTTTTTTGGTCATTTGGATCTTTCGGTAATAAGCGTTTTTGGAGGAGGGTATCGAGTGCAACGGTTTGTGCCTGTAAGCTTTTTAACTCTTCTTTTGCCATGTCAGTCAATTCGACATCTGCTGTGGTGTCATCAATAGTTGCCTGGGCTTCGGTGAGCGCGTTTTGCACTGATTCCATTTTATGAATAATCTCCACTGTTTCTTTGAGGTCATTGTATTCAATCGATACACGTTCAAAAGCTTTGCGATCTTGGGCGAGTGAGCCAGATTGCAATTGCATTTCGAGCTCAGCAAAGCGCTCGAGAATTGGTGTAGTGACAGAAGATGAAATCATAGAATTATAGTATCACAAAACAAAAAACGGGACAGCGCCCGTTTTGTTTTTTTCTCAGGTTACAAATCAGACAAAGCGTTTTTTGCGGCTTTCAATGCGTCTTTTGCAGATTGCTTGGTGTCAGCTCCAGTGCTGCGTTTTGCTTTTCGTTCTGCTTCTTTTTCTTTCTTGGAACGCTGTGGTCCAGTTTGTGCAATTGCTGCTTTTTTCGCTTCTTTATCTTTGAATTTTTCAAGACGTTGCGCAGAGTCTAAAAAGCGTTGTTCACCAGTATAAAATGGGTGACAGTTTGAGCAAATTTCAGTAGATACATTCTCTTTTGTTGAGAGTGTTTCAAATTTGTTTCCACAAGCGCAGGCGAGGGTAACACGGTGCATTGTTGGGTGAATAGCGGCTTTCATAGGTCTGTAAATTTCATTTGAATATCGGAAATGACTATACTATAGATGTGTTTTCCTGTCAAATCAGGGAATTTGTTGTCGGTATTTTGTGAGAGGTACAGTGAACGGGACCTGAAGAAAAGTGCTGTCACTCTTCTTTCAGGCCCCTTTGTTCCCAGAGGGCGATACGCTCAAGGCATTCTACCTCTGTTTCCCCACACCTTCTGGCGCGAATTCCAGGGGGCGCTTGTCCAGGCGCAGCCGCCTGAATAGTGTCGGCGAAGGGGTCACCGTCACCCCAGGCAGCCATTACGGCCAGTAGACCCTCGCGTGTGGTGCCGTTTGGCGCCTCATGGGGGAAGATCGCCTCTCCACCTTCTCTTTTTAGATCTGACATCTTCTTATCCTCCTACCCACAAAATACCTATTCTTGCCAAAAAGTGCAAGATATTGTATAGTCAGGTTCGCGATTTGTTCAAAAAATCGCATATTTAATAACTCGTACAGCAGTCACCAAGCGCTTGAGACCTGCCATCCCTGTATAAGGGCGGCCCTCCTGCAGACTGTTGGGATAAAAAGGAACAAACCTTATGAAAATGCCAAGTCTTTCGGATTTACTCCGAGCTGGTGTCCATTTTGGCCACCAAAAAAGTAAACGTCATCCAGGAATGACATCATCAATTTACGCAACTCGCAACGGCGTGAGCGTTATTGATTTAGAAGCAACGCAGAAACAATTAGAAGAAGCCGCTAAAGCTGCGCAATCACTTGCAGCGCAAGGTAAAACAATCTTGTTCATTGGAACAAAGTCACAAGCTGGAGCGCTCGTGAAAAAATTTGCTGAAGCATGCGGAATGCCATACATGCATCATCGTTGGCTCGGTGGTCTTTTGACAAACTTTAAAAACGTTGTCGAAGTACCGAAGAAGCTTGTTGATCTGAAAATGAAACGTGATAATGGTGATTTGAAGAAGTATACAAAAAAAGAACAGTTGGAATTTGATCGTGAAATTGAACGTTTGAGTACATCTGTTGAAGGTCTTCAGAATCTTACAAAACTTCCAGACGCTGTCTTCATTGTCGATTTAAAAGAAGAAAAAACTGCGCTGACTGAAGCGTTGCAACTGAAAATCCCAGTCTTCGCAATGTGTGATACAAATGTGAATCCACGTGATATCACATTTCCAATTCCATCAAATGACGATGCAGTAAAATCAATCGAATTGATTTTAACAGTGATGTCAGAAGCGATTGAAACTGGCCGAAAGGATGCAGACAAAAAAGCCGCAGCAGATGCCGCAGCCGCAGTAAAAGCCGCTGCAGTGACACAAACAGCTGCCTAAAAAAATCCATTAAAAACACACATCTTATGTCAATGGAAACAATCCAAAAATTACGCAATCAAACTGGCGCTGGAATCATGGACGTGAAAAACGCGCTTGATGAAGCTGGTGGTGATGTTGAAAAAGCCCACGAAATTCTTCGTAAACGCGGAGCTGCTGTGGCACAAAAGAAAGCCGACCGTGAAGCAGGGGAAGGTGTTGTCATGAGTTACACACACATGGGCCGCATTGGTGTATTGGTTGAGCTCAACTGTGAAACTGATTTTGTTGCACGCACTGATGATTTCCAAAACCTTGCGAAAGATATTGCAATGCAAGTTGCATCAATGAATCCATTGTACGTTTCAATGGATGATATTCCAGCAGAAGTGTTAGATAAAGAACGTGAAATCGCGCTTGCACAAATCGAAGGTGATAAACCAGAAGATGTAAAAGCAAAAATCATCGAAGGAAAAGTTGCAAAGTATGCGAAAGAAATCTCACTCCTTGAACAACCATTTTTCCGTGATGACTCAATGACTATTCGTCAATTAGTTGAATCTGCAGTTGGAAAAATGAGTGAAAATATTCAAGTGCGCCGCTTTGTACGTTTTGCGCTCGATGACGCTGCCAAAGGCGGTAACGCGTGATATACTAAAGACCTATGCAACTCATTGACTGGATTATTCTTGGATTCATTGTTGCGGCTGCATTAGCGCTGCTCTTTTTGCTATCACGGAAGTGGAAGCAATTATTGCTGCTTGATTTAGCAGCAATGCCAAAAGCAAAATTACGTTCCAAAAAATACCAGCTCATTGAAGGTCGATTGCAACGACGAGCTTCCTCTGTGTTTGAGGTTGTTCGTCAGTTGCTCGCGCCAGCAACAAAAGCCATTCAAGAGCAGTCAAAGCGCCTGTATGAATCCGTTGTTGCGCTTGAACGCAAATATCATCTTGATGAGCTCATGCCACAAAACCAGAAAGACAAAGAAAAAACGCGTGTTAAAATTGCGCAAATGCTTGAAGCTGGAGCGGCATTATTTAAAGAAGAAAAATATACAGACGCAGAACAATTATTTTTAGATATTATTCGCATTAACGATCGCGAAGTGCAGGCATATGAATATCTTGGTGAGATTTATATGCAGCGTCGTGAATTTGATCATGCGATTGAAACATTAGAATTTGC
>JBIIKE010000115.1:0-4354 GCA_044233365.1 Bdellovibrionales bacterium
TCGATCTTGATATCCACCATTGGGTAACCAGCAATAACTCCACGAGTCATAGCTTCACGAATACCCTTATCAACGGCAGGAATGTATTCACGAGGAATCTTTCCTCCAACGATCTTGTTTTCAAACACATATCCTTCACCAGGTTCTTGAGGAATGATTCGCATGACAACGTGACCGTATTGTCCACGTCCTCCTGTTTGCTTAACGTATTTTTCTTCTGCTTCAACCGCCTTACGTAGAGTTTCACGGTAGGCAACTTGAGGAGCACCAACGTTAGCTTCCACCTTGAATTCACGACGCATACGGTCAACAATGATTTCCAAGTGAAGTTCTCCCATACCTGCAATAAGCGTTTGACCTGTTTCTTCATCGGAAGAAACACGGAAAGTAGGATCTTCTTCAGCTAGTTTTTGAAGAGCGACTCCCATTTTTTCTTGGTCAGCCTTGGTTTTAGGCTCGATTGCAATTTGGATTACTGGTTCAGGGAAGTCCATGGATTCCAAAATAACCGGGTGTGCTGGGTCACAAAGAGTGTTCCCAGTAGTTGTTCCCTTAAGTCCAATAGCTGCAGCAATATCTCCTGCTTCTACAGATTTGATTTCTTCACGAGAGTTGGCATGCATTTGAACAAGACGTCCTACACGTTCACGCTCTCCAGTTGCTGCGTTGAGAACGTAGCTTCCAGAATCAAGTTTTCCAGAGTAAGCACGGAAGAAACAAAGTTTTCCAACGAAAGGATCTGTTGCGATTTTGAATGCAAGTCCAGAGAAAGGTTCGTTTACATCAGGGCGACGTTCGATTGGGTTTCCATCGAGATCGATTCCTTTAATAGATTCAACATCGAGTGGGGAAGGAAGGTATTCACGAACGGCATCCAAAATGAGTTGAACTCCTTTGTTTTGAAGAGCAGTTCCACAGAACACAGGGTAAAGTGTTCCGGCAACAGTAGCCTTGCGAAGACCCTTTTTGATTTGTTCAACTGTAAGAGTTCCTTCGGTAAGGTAAGTGTCAATAAGGTCTTCATCGCTTTCAGCTACACGTTCAATAAGGATTGCACGGTATTCAGCAACTTGAGGCTTCATATCTTCTGGCACTGGGATTTCCACAACGGTTTCTCCCATTTTACCTTCAAAGGTGTAAGCCTTTTCTTCGATGATATCAATCACTCCGCTGAAGCTGTTTTCAAATCCAATAGGAAGTTGAGCAGCGACTGCGCTTTTTGAAAGACGGTCGTGAATGGATTTAAGAGACATAAAGAAGTCTGCACCTGTTTTGTCCATCTTGTTGATGAAAGCAATACGAGGCACTTCGTATTTATCTGCTTGGCGCCATACTGTTTCAGACTGAGGCTCTACCCCTTGAGAACCATCAAAAACGGCAACGGCTCCATCAAGTACACGCATGGAACGTTCTACTTCTACAGTAAAGTCTACGTGTCCTGGAGTATCAATAATGTTGATACGAATGTCTTTCCAGTAACAAGTTGTGGCTGCGGAAGTAATTGTGATCCCGCGTTCTTTTTCCTGTTCCATCCAGTCCATGGTTGCGCCTCCATCGTGCACTTCACCAATTTTGTGGCTGCGTCCTGTGTAAAAAAGAATACGTTCTGTAGTAGTGGTTTTACCGGCATCAATGTGCGCGGCAATCCCGATGTTTCGCAAATTTGCGAGATTCGTGACTGGAGTGGTCATAAAAAGGGGTAAATCAAATTCGCAAGGATTATAAGGGAAAAACACGCAAAGGCAAGCCTCTTTAGTTTTTACTCACGTAAGCCTCCATGGCTGTGGACAAGTCGTTGTTGGCTTCAATGAAGGTTGTGTAGTCTGCATGGAGTTGTTCATCTAGAACAGCAACTTGAGACAGATCTTCTTTATAAGTTTCACTTTCGTAGTAGGCGAGGGTTTTTCCGTATGTTTCCAGGTAAACTTCGGCCGCAGCAAGATAAGTTGTTATGGCAGCTTGTAGAGCGCTTTGTTGTTCTAGGTCTTTGCTGGTGAGTTCCAAGAGCTTTTCAACACCATCTAGAGCTTCCATAGCAGCCTCGTAAGGCTCTTCGATTTCTTTTACGGGAATTACAGTTGTTTCATCCACTCGGCTAGGGATGAGGCTGTTGTAAGCGGTGGCCGTTGACTCTATAGCTCCAGAGCTGAGATTCACTTCCTCTGCGACAAGATTGTTGTACTCAACCGCAGAATAGGACGCAAAAGAACAAGCTGTTAAAGAAAGGCCTGCTAAAACAGAAAATAAGATGGCGCGTTTGGACATGGGGCATGGCGTTATGAAGACAGGCTTGAGTATATCAGTCAGCCGAATAAATAAAAAGACCCCGCCGGAGCGAGGTCTTAGAGGGAAGAATACGTTTAGCTTATTTCTTTTTATTGAAACGAGCGTAGTGAGCAAAAGCTCGGTTGGCAGCAGCCATGCGTTCTACATCATCTTTCTTTTTGATTGCTGTTCCAGAATTTTCTGCAGCTTCTGCAATAGATTGAGCGAGGCGTTTGTACATAGGAGCTCCTTTGCGTCCACGTGCATCTCCGATGATCCATCGGAAAGAAAGCATTTGTTGACGCTTAGGGTTCACTTCAAAAGGTACTTGGTAGATGGATCCTCCAACACGCTTTGGACGCACTTCCATAGTTGGCTTTGCGTTTTCAATAGCGCGAAGGAAAACGGTTCGAGGCTCTTTGTTTCCACGACGTTCAAGCTCAGCAAGAACATTGTTGAAAATACTGCGAGCGATGCTCTTTTTTCCATCCCACATAACATAGTTGATGAATTTTTCACTTACTTCATCAGAGTTTGGTGGAACGTAGGTTGTGATTCGAACGGTCATAACTTAATTAGGATTTAGGACGTTTAGCTCCATATTTAGAACGAGCTTGTTTGCGTCCGCTTACACCTTGAGTATCAAGGCTTCCACGAACAACGTGATAGCGGACCCCAGGAAGATCTTTTACGCGACCTCCGCGGATCAAGACAATGGAGTGTTCTTGTAGATTGTGACCTTCTCCTCCGATATAAGCATTCACTTCCATTCCGTTTGTTAAACGAACACGCGCAAACTTACGTAGAGCGGAGTTCGGTTTTTTAGGAGTCATAGTGCTCACCTTGACACAAACCCCACGTTTGAAGGGGCAGGCAAGAGGCGTGCTCTTAGTGTGCAAAGTGTTGAAAATAGTTTGCAAAGCAGGAGATTTACTCTTGCGGAGCTTTTTTTCACGACCTTTGCGAACGAGTTGATTGATTGTTGGCATATAAATAAATGCGCTAGAGCTGCGCTAATTTAGTGGATTTGCTCGTGCATTGCAAGAGATTTTTTCCACAAAGCCCAGAAGGATCCCTTTTGTTTGAGTAAATCTTCAAAGGAGCCTTGTTCAAGAATTTTTCCTTTGCTGAGTACAACAATGCGATCCATGAGTTTGAGAGTGGACAAACGGTGGGCAATGACTAGGGCGGTTACTCCTTTAAATACACGCTCTAAGGCTTCTTGAATTTTTTGTTCCGAATCCATATCTAGGTGGGAAGTAGCTTCATCTAAAAGGAGGATTTCTGGGTTTTTATAGATGGCCCGTGCAAGTCCGACTCTTTGACGCTCTCCTCCGGAAAGCTTGATGCCTTTTTCCCCAATGAGAGAATCTATTCCTTGGGGGAGTTTGTGTAAAAATTCCTGTACGTGGGCGATTTCCAGGGCTTTTTGGACGGATTTTTCTTCAGCTGTTTTGAGGTCTCCTAGGGATATATTGTCTTTGAGGGAAAAATTGAAGAGCTCGATTTCTTGTGGGACGTAAGCCATTTTTTCAATGAGGCTGGGGCGGCGGATTTCTTTTAAATTTTGTTCATCAAAGAAAATGCCACCTTCCATTGGGGAGTAAAGTTTGAGGAGCAGCTTAAAAAGTGTGGACTTTCCGGCTCCAGATAGCCCTACAAAACCGATTTTTTCGCCACGCTTGATGTTGAGGTCGAGATCTTTAAGGACGCTATGGTGCTTGTAGGTGAAGCTTAGTTTGCGGAAACTTAGAGTTTTCCAGTTTTGGGGGAGCTGTTTTGAGCCTTGGCGCTCTATTTTTGGGTCTTCGTTTAGGATGTCTTTCATTCGCATTACAGCAATGCGCCCAAGCATGACGCTATGAGAAACTTCTGCAAACTCTGTTGCTGAGGCGGAAATTTTTTCAAAATAAAACATCATGGTGGCTATG
Source organism: Bdellovibrionales bacterium (assembly GCA_044233365.1). Classification (GTDB taxonomy): domain Bacteria; phylum Patescibacteriota; class Patescibacteriia; order UBA9570; family XYC2-FULL-38-9; genus CALKUP01. The sequence continues at coordinate 4,197 of JBIIKE010000115.1, forward strand.
AGGCCAATTTCAATTTCTCCCTGTAGAACTTGCCAAACGGTAAAGAAAATAAGGATTTGACGGAAGATTTCACGGTATAAGTTGAGTACTGCTCCACGAGTTCTATATAAAAGTACGCGCCGTTTGATTTCCACCATTAGGGTTTTTGCAGCGGCATG
>JBIIKE010000070.1:0-4124 GCA_044233365.1 Bdellovibrionales bacterium
AATGCAGCATATCCACTATATGATAATGACACATCAGCTTTATTGCCACGCACCGGCACAACTGTTGTTTCGTCAGTCCGCACTTCTTTCAGCACAACAGCTTGATTGATTGTATGCAATAGCAATGATCGTCCATCAACATCCACTGACCCTAATGCAGCTGCGTTGTCTGTTACCGCTGTAAGGGTTCGGCTCCCAAGTTGTACAGTAAATGATTCGCTTTCATTTCCAAACAACAAATAATCTTTAACAACAAATTTTTGTTGTTGCGTGATAAGATTTTCTAACAAAACATCACCGCTGGTTTGCACAACAATCTGATAGACCCCTTCCGGCAATCCAGATTTTTCGACTGTAATACGCTTTGGTTCACTCGACATACGATCATTCGTCTGGTTCCCGTCATCTGAAAATTTTTGTGTCTCAATCACTTCATTTTTTTCATTACGTACCACCACGCTGATTGGATCACTTCCGATTGATACGTTGGTATCAACGACGTCCAGCGTCAAACGCAACGTTTCATCTTTAATATATGTATAAAACAAATGACTACCACGCAATTGGTTTGGAATTGTATGCGGTGAGTTATTTGGTGTGTAATTTGGATCGCGATATGGAACCTGGAGATCAGCGCCAACAGTTGCGATTGGCTCACCATTTTTTGCGCGGTCTTGGACCTCAGCAAGCGTTAAACCATCTTTTGAATAGACGGTATTTCCAGTACGCTCATCAGTGGTGTTCTGCCAAAATTGTGTCAGCGCATCACGCAGTAATGGGACATCAATGGTTTTTTCTTTAGTGGCCAATGGGTTCAAGAGTTCAATAACACCAAAACGAATCGGTCCATGATAATCAGTGGCATATTGGATTTTTGCCGTGACAGAATCAAATGCTCGCGGAAGTTTCACTGTGAAGTAGACCGGTCCTTCTGTGATTGTTTGAGTCGTCTCACCAGTTCTCAAATTTTTCATGATATCAGAAGCCTGGTTCGCTGGAATAAATAATGAGACGATTGAATCATCATCATTATTGAAATTTTGGGTGATTGTGAGATTGCCGTTCACCGCAAAGTATTGAGACGCACAATACAGCAAAATCGCGACGCCGATAAGGCTAAACATAACTCGAAACAGCAGTAACCGGTGAGAATCCTTTTTCATACCAAATAAGTATACACAGAAGTTGCATTTGTCACAAAAATACGGTAGTTTTCAACGGTATGAAACGAACTGTTCTCGTGACCGGCGCTGCCGGATTTATTGGGTCGCACGTGGTTGACCGGCTCTTGAGCTTAGGTCATTCAGTGGTCGCAGTCGATAATTTTACGGATTATTATAATCCTGAATTTAAGGAACAAAACATTGCCGTTCATTCAGATCATGGAGATTATACCCTCTATCGCGATGATATCACCGACATGACTGCAATGCAGAAGATTTTTGATGCTCACAAAATTGACGTCATGATTCATTTGGCAGCGCAGGCTGGTGTGCGATCATCGATTATTGATCCGATCAAGTTTGTCGACGTGAATGTACGCGGCACAACAATTTTATTTGAGTTGTGTCAGGCAAAAAAAGTAGGGCAAGTGATTTTTGCGTCGTCGTCATCAGTCTACGGCAATCAAGAAAAAATTCCATTTTCTGAAGATGATTCTGTCACGCAGCCAATTTCACCCTATGCTGCTTCGAAAAAATCCGCGGAATTGATTGCGTACACATTTCATCATTTGTATGGCATGCATATGACTGGCCTGCGATTTTTTACAGTGTATGGTGAACGCGGTCGACCAGACATGTCACCGTATTTATTTGCTGATGCAATTTTGCACGGGAAGCCGCTCAAACAATTTGGAGATGGTTCAACGCGACGTGATTATACCTATATAGAAGATGTGGTGAATGGAGTCATTGCGGCAATGAACCATCCGCTTGGATTTGAAATTATCAATCTAGGAAATTCGCGGCACATTAGTCTTCAAGAATATATTGAGCTCTTTGAAAAAATCACAGGGAAAAAAGCTCAGATCATTCGCGAACCAGAAAAACTTGGAGATGTCCAAAAAACATTTGCTGATATTCGCAAAGCTCGCGAACTCCTCGCCTGGCAACCAACAACGACCATTGAAGAAGGTCTCGGTCAATTTATTGAATGGTTTAAAAAACATCGCTATAATCCAGATAGATAATACTAATGAAGCTATGAAATACTCACTCGTCATCCCAGTCTTTAATGAAGAAGGAAATGTTGCAAATCTCCACGCAGAAATCGTTGCTGCAATGGACGCCTTACCAGAAGAATTTCTCGGTGGGTATGAAATCATTTTTGCTGATGACGGCTCATCGGATAAGACCGTCGAAATTTTAAAGGGACTATCCCCTGTCACGGTGATTGAACTCCGAAAAAACTTTGGACAAACGGCTGCGATGGATGCGGGCATTAAACATGCGGTTGGTGATGTGATTATTACGCTCGACGGTGATGGTCAAAATCCGCCAAGCGAAATTGTGAAATTACTCGAAAAGATGAAAGCGGATAATCTGGACATTGTTTCTGGTTGGCGCAAAAATCGGAAAGATCCTTTTGGCAAACGATTTGCGTCACGCGGTGCAAATATGCTCCGTGGTATCTTAGTCAAAGATGAGATTCATGATTCTGGCTGTTCATTGAAGGTTTACAAACGCGAATGTTTTGAGGGTGTTGATTTACTCGGCGAAATGCATCGTTTTATTCCAGCGGTCTTAAAATGGTCCGGCTTCAAAGTTGGTGAAGTTGAAGTAAGTCATCGGGAGCGAACATCTGGTGTCACGAAATATAATTGGAAACGGATTGTCAAAGGCCTGATCGACATGGTGGCGATTTGGTTTTGGCGAAAATATGCGCGACGACCATTGCATTTATTTGGTGGTGTTGGCGTGATTGCGGGTAGCGCTGGCGTATTGATTATGCTGCTCTCATTTATTGCCCGAATTTTCTTTGACTACCCTCTCTCAACCTCAATTTTTCCATTAATCGCAATGCTACTCATGATCGTCGGCGTCCAATTATTTGTTTCTGGGTTGTTGGCTGATATCGCTGTTCGTCAATACTACCGCGGCCCTGAACACCGTCCGTATTCCATCAAAAATGTCACCATTACGTAAAACGAAACGAATTCTCGTTGTTGCGCCAACACCCTTCTTCACAGATCGCGGGACGCCAATTCGGATTTTGGAAGAAGTGCGAGCGATGACAGAGCAAGGATATCAAATTGATATTTTGACGTATCCACTTGGTGATCGCCCCCCCTCATTGCCAGATTCGGTGCGAATTTTTCGCTGCCTGAATGTGACTCCGTGGTATACAAAACGTGATGCTGGTCCGAGTCTAGAAAAAATTTTACTCGACGCCGCCATGCAATTTTCTCTGACTCGCTTGCGCATCATGGGACAGTACAATGTGATTCACGCTCATCTGCATGAAGGAATTGAAATTGCACGGAAGACTCAATTCATTTCGTGGTTGCTTGGAAAACCAACGTTATTAATTGGTGACTTACACGGAAGCCTGTATCAAGAAGTTGTTGACAGCGGCTTTGTGAAATCAAAATGGTTACTCAAGTTTGTGGCATTTTCCGAACGCTGGTTAGAGCGCAGTCCACATGTTGTCGTCACAAGCTCAGAAAAAAATACACAGCGCATAAAACAACATCGTCGCAAAAAAACATTGACGTTACTGGATGGAGTTTTACCTGTTAAACAACGTCTCACAAAAAATGAAGCGCGAAAAAAATGTGGAATTAAACATAGCGATCAATATATTGCTATTTACACCGGTGGATTTGGAAAAGAAAAAGGGATTGATCTGTTAATCAACACCGTAAAACAATCACTCACAGAATTTCCGAACCTTGATTGGATTTTGGCTGGAAATATGACATCGAAGCAAAAAACGGAATTTGAACAACTGTTTGGTTCAACTGATCGCGTAACGCTTATCTCTCCACTTTCCTATGGTGAGCTGCCGAACCTGCTCGCTGCAGCAGATTTTGGTATTGACCCAAAACCAGCAAGCTCAGATCAAGCCAGCGGAAAAATCATGAACTATGCTGGCGCAGGTGTTATTCCAGTGCAGATCAGCCG
>JBIIKE010000071.1:0-4084 GCA_044233365.1 Bdellovibrionales bacterium
CCAACGTTATTCAAAAATGATAATCGCTCACACACTTCTTTTAGAATTTGTTTGGCAATTTCCGCCTCTTTTTTATTAAGGTCTAGCGCGTTAAAAAATTCAAGCCCTTCTTCAATCGTCATTGCTGTGGCTTCTGCAATGTTTAAGCTTGAAACAGTAACACTCAGTGCTTCTGGTTTTAAGCGACGACCTTCACAGGCAGGGCAGTTAAAAATACGCATGTAGCGTTCAATGTCTGACCGCATGTAGTCAGACTCAGTTTCTTTGTAGCGCCGTTCGAGGTTTGGAACAACGCCTTCATAGGTTGTGAGAAATTCGCGGACTTTTCCAGCGCCTTCACCCGCATTGACGTCGTAGGTTTCTGTGCCGCTACCGTGGAGCACAATGTCGAGTTGTTTTTTTGTGAGCTCTTTCACAGGTGTCAGTGTTGAAAAGCCATGCTTGCGTGCGACTGCTTCAAGAATACGCATCATCCAGGTTTGTGAGCCAGTGGTTCGATTCCATGGACGAATTGCTCCTTCTGCAATGCTTAAGCGTTTGTTTGGGATGATCAGATCAACATCAACTTCCAATTTTGTTCCAAGGCCGGTGCAACGTTCGCAGGCGCCATGTGGTGAGTTAAACGAAAAATTGCGTGGTTCAATTTCTTGCAGAGAAATTCCGCAATCATGGCAGGCAAATTGTTCAGAAAAAATAATGTCTTGCTCAGTTGCAACATTGTGGATCATCATTAAACCATCGCCGAGGTTCAGCGCTGTTTCCATTGATTCTAACACGCGTTGTTTATCAATCCCTGCTTCAACAACTAATCGATCGATGACAATATCGATGTTGTGTTTTTTTTGTTTGTCGAGATTGAGGTCCAGCGCTTCATCAACAGTGTAGAGAATGCCATCAATGCGCAGGCGAGCGTAGCCAGATTTTCGCGCTTGTTCAAAAACGGCTTTATGTTCACCCTTTTTGTCGCGAACAATTGGTCCGAGAATATACATTTTTGTACCGTGCGGAATCGTCAGTACTTGTTTGAGCATTTGCTGCACAGTTTGTTTGCTGACAATTTTGCCGCAGTTTGGACAATGTGGGACACCAATGCGCGCATAGAGCAACCGCAAGTAATCATAAATTTCTGTGACAGTTCCGACAGTCGAGCGGGGATTGTGTGACGCAGTTTTTTGGTCAATGGAAATCGCAGGGGAGAGGCCATCGATCTGGTCGACGTCTGGTTTGTCCATGAGGCCGAGGAATTGGCGTGCATAAGCAGAGAGGGATTCAACATAGCGGCGTTGCCCTTCTGCGTAGATCGTGTCAAAAGCGAGAGATGATTTCCCAGAACCAGACAGGCCCGTGAGGACAGTGAGGGTGTCGCGTGGAATTTCGACATCGATATTTTTAAGGTTGTGGACACGAGCGCCGCGGATGATAAGTGCGTTCTGGGTAGGTTTTGCCATGTGTGTAAATGAGATGTGTAATAAGTGAAAGTAGTGTTGTAGGATACTCGCTTTTTTACTGTCGGTCAACCATGAGTGGGAGCGCAGGGGCTTGCATTTTTTCGTGTACTGTTGTAGACAAATTGAACTGTGAGAAGTCTTCGAGGAGTGATTGAGACGCTGCGCCGTAGTACGCGCGGAGAAGGCTACCGATCATCTGGCCGAGTCCTGAGAAAGGGTCATTTCCCTCACTCTCTGCGACGGTCCTCATCTTTTCAAGACTTCTCACTTTTTCTATTTGATTTTCACGTAATAAAACATACAAGCCAATAAGGACGTACTTTCGCGATTCGTCCGTTTTGGGTAGTGTACGACGTACTATTCATCTACCCCTTCTTGCATGTCTCAACAAGAATTAATCGCTTTATTTGACGCCTATTACGAGCCGGTCTACCGCTTCGTGTATTTTCGGGTTGGGCATCAGCAAACGGCCGAAGATCTCGTTTCGCACATTTTTGAGAAAGTCATCAAGTATTTTTATCGCTTCAAAAAACAACAGGGAGCGACAGAAAAATCCTGGATCTTCACCATCGCGCGCAATACCGTGATCGATCATTATCGTACACAAAAGCAGACAGAGGATATCTCGGATTATGATGTCGCTGACACAACAGAGATGCCAGACATCGCGCTCGACACTGCGATGAATCTAGAAATGGTGCAAAGCCATCTCAAAGCACTGACTGACCGGCAACGCGAAGTACTGCTCTTGCGATACCAATCCGATTTTTCCAATGTTGAAATTGCTGCATTACTCGACATTGATCAAAAAACAGTCAGTAGTATTTTAAGTCAAGCGATTAAGCGTTTAAAAAACAGTGTTCAGTCTGTTGAATCAATTGTGTAATTTTTTATGAAACACCAACCATCACAATTTGAAGAATCACTCGAGCAGTTATTACAAGCTGTTCCGATTCCAGAACGAACAGACCACACTGCAGAATTGCGCGCACGCGTGTTGAATGACTATCGCGAGCGCCAAAGCCGTCATGCTAAACCTAAACAATCTTTTATGCATACACTATTTACACGTCTCTTTCTTGCAACCAGTGCTGTGGCTGCTGTATTTATTCTTGGAGCAGTGCTTTACAGCCAGCCAGCTGTCCAAACACAAGTAGCTAAATTACGCGGAACCGAAACCAACCCAACTCCAGTAAATTCGATTATTACACAACTATCACCACAAGAAGTATTTGCAAAGTCTGTAGAGCAAACATTCAACACCTCTTCACCAATGGGCCGGTTTGTTCGTGCACGGATGTTTCAAGCTCCAGATGACAGTGAATTTTATTCAGAAGAACGCTTATGGGTGCAGGATAAAAATGTGCGATCCGATACATATGGTAACAATGGTAATGATCCCACTATTCCTGAATCAGCAATGGAGATTCAGAAAGCAGATGGTTCAATTGTTGCTTGTGCTCTACAAGTTGGATTTAGTTGTGAGCGCCTTGCCAGTGAGAATGGCAACTCAGCACCACTTTCAAATCTAATCAACGGAATCGGTGTCGCCCAATTTTTAAACAGCGAATACCAAACAGCTTTGCAAAATGGTGAAATCATTGAATCACGGAAACAATTACTGAATGGCGTCGAGCAGTTTATCGTGACCTATCGTTATACAATTCCAGGGATCAATGTAATGCAAGATTCAATTTTTTACTTGAATCCTCAAACATACGAAGTATTGCGGATTGAAGAATTGCCAAATGCAGCTCGTTTACAAGAGAAAACTCGTGTGACTGAGATTATTGATTCTCGTGAGCTAACAAACGAAGAGGCGATGACTGTCTTTACAATTGATCATTGGGAAAAGACAATAATTGAATACTATCGTACGGTCTTACAATTTGAGCCTCCTGTGCTGACTCGTAACGGGTTTTAAATTGAACCACAATCCAATACCACAAAAGCCCGGGAAGCCGGGTTTTTGGTTTGCCAAATCAAGACAGCTAGAATATATATAATGCATGGAAACAACCGCGCCACTGCCGCCAATTCAACCAATTACTGAACAGGTCAAAACGCTCCCGCAAACACCGGGTGTGTATCAGTTTTACGATGCCAAGGATCAGCTACTCTATGTCGGGAAAGCGATTCGGCTCCGCTCGCGCGTGCAGTCGTATTTTCGCACGGCCGCAGACCTCTCACCAGCCAAGCAACGTATGGTTCACGCAGTCGTTCGCGTTGAAACCATCACCGTTGACACAGAAGAAGAGGCGCTGCTTCTTGAAACCACGCTGATCAAACGCCACAAACCGCCGTACAACATTTTAATGAAAGATGATAAAAACTTTCAGTATATTCATATTACAGCCGATACATTCCCGCAGATTGAAACGATCCGCACACTGCCATTGCCACATCGCCGCTCAGGCTATTATTTTGGTCCGTACACTTCGGGGTTCGCTGTGCGCCAAGTTTTGCGCTCACTCAAAATGATTTTCAAATATTGTGAACATCCGCCGCTAGAAAAATCTGGTGAAATTATTTATCCAAAACGACCGTGTCTACAATATCAAATGGGGCGGTGTATTGGTCCGTGTGCAAAAGTGATTACACCAAAAGACTATCGACAGATTTTTGAACAGATCCGT
>JBIIKE010000072.1:0-3997 GCA_044233365.1 Bdellovibrionales bacterium
CAACAATTTTTTCACGGCACTCCGAAACAGATAATCCTTTATAGGCACTACCCGAAGCAGATAACATCTTGCCGTCTTTTCCAATCACTGGTTGCACGCCAATTTCTGGATTCTTTACATACATTTCATAATCAATTTGCGCATGCGCTGTTGTCACGCCTAAGGCACCTGTTCCAAAATCTGGATCAATGCCATCATCCGCAATGACTCGAATTGTTAAGTTTGCGCCCGCTCCATTCGTGCCACCAAAACCTGCGATCGTAAACGTCTGTCCAATATATTCCTTCCACTTTCCGTCTGGATGCACCGCTACTGCCGTGTCTCCCAATTTTGTTTCTGGGCGAGTCGTCGCAATCGGAATCGGAAAATCTGCGCTATATCGAAATGTATACAGCTTCGATGGTCGCGTCACATACACCAGCTCATCATCTGAGCACGTCGACTGCCCTTTTACAGACCAGTTCACCACGCGATATCCGCGATAAATCAACCCGTCGTTATACATCCGCACAAACAATTCATTCACCGCGCGATTCCGCTGCTCATCAAACGTATACGCCAGCCGATCCCAATCAGCACTCGTTCCCATTTTCTCAATCTGATTCAAAATCGTCGCCTTGGATTGTTCAGCAAACCCACGAATCCGTTCAAGTAAACCGTCGCGTCCAAATTCCTTGCGTGGATTGTCTGATTGCTCAAACTGTCCACTGCCAATTGGCCATTCAAATTCACCCTTCTTCAATAAACCTTCCACTTTCGCCTGCGTCGCCACTGCTGCATGATCTGTCCCTGGAAGCAACAACGCTCGTTTGCCGCGCATCCGTTCAAACCGAATTTTCGCATCCAGCAATGTGTTTTCAAGCGCATGTCCCAAATGCAGCACACCTGTTACATTCGGCGGCGGCATCATCACAGCGAACGGCTCACGCCCTTCAGCGTCCGGCAAATTCTCTGGATGAAAAAAACCACTGTCTTTCCAAGCAGCATAAATCTCATTTTCGTAGTCTTGTGGGCTGTAGTGTTTTTCCATTGCCATACCGCAGTGAACAATCTAAGTATTCAGAACTTTAATATAATAGCCTTTTGACTTTTCTTCAATAAACCGCGCATTGGCATCTCGAAAACCAGAATCTAATTCAGACAAGCGCTCGTGGCGCGCGTCATCACCTTCACCAACCAACACATACGGATCAACTAATCGAATTTTTGGTCGGATATGGTAATCATATGAGCTCGCATTTTCCTCAACCGCAATATTTTCCATGTCATGCAGAAACTTGTCGATCTCCGGATTGCCTGCAGCACGCATCTTCGCCGCGACTTCTTGGTCGGTCGTAAACAGATCATCAAATGTCAGCACGCCTTCTTCAAGCGCCACTTTCATCGCGGATGACAATAAATAATAGAGCGCTGCCTGCAGTGGGTGTGCCCACAACTTTTCATTCGCACCGCGATAGACCGTTGCAAACTGCTTCGCAATGTCTTCTGTTTTAAACACGATTTCACCCTTATGGGTCGTCATGTCATCGAGCATCCTGCGCGCGTCAACCAAATCGAGCTGCTTATCTGTCACACAATCACGGAAAAAATAATCAATCCGGTCAGCGCATAAATCCGGCAGATCACTTTCCGCCAAATGAAAGGACGATTTGTTCAGCAACTTCCACACAGAAAAACCATGGCGTTTCAAAATCCGCGGAATGTTGGAACTAAATAAAATCTTTTCGTGAAACTTGTCATGAAACGCTTGCGACGCATCTTCAAACACCACATCTGAGACGTGAGAAAATGCGGTGTGCGGCGCATCGTGCAAGAGTCCGGCAATCTGTTCAATGATCGGCGCGTTGAGTTTTTTTAATATGTAATACACCCCAACGCTGTGTTCATACCGTGTAGTGGTCAAATGCGGAAACCGGAAAAAGGCCGCTCCATATTGGTTGATTTCTTTGAGGCGCTGCAATGGCGCACTTTCAACCAGCTCAGTGATTACTGGCTCGTCGATCTCAATAGTTCCGTAAATTCGGTCAGAATACTGCATATTTTGGCTATAATAGCCCCTCTACTCTACCTGACCGAGCAGCGTGGGTCAATAAAATGAGGTGTTGATCCTTGCATTTTTTTTGTGAATCTGTAGGATTAAAAAGGCATACAGCGCCAAAACGGAGGTGAAAAAATGCTCACATTTTCTGACCTTGAGATAGGAGACTGCTTTACAGTTCAAGAGATTATAATAAAGGGTCGGAAAATTTTCTTATGCGCACGGAAAAAAAGCGCGACAACAGCGTCATCACCGAATATAGATGGCGAGTACCATGAAGGAGTGGTCCAAATCGAGCCAAACACTGTTGTAGAACGGATCTCGGAAGATCATTTCATGAGATATGTAGTTATATGTGATGACGATTGATAGGAGGAGGACTATCACACTCACTGGTCACGCAGGTGAGTGTGAACTCTGAGGACCCGTGGACTGCCGCGGTACAACCCCGTAACCGCCATCGCAAGACGCGCTGGTTCTACGGGGTCTTTGTGCATCTAGACCATAAATCACCTATTGCGCGTAGTTGATGATGGTGTATACTATCTGCATATGTCACTCGGAACCCTCGAACAATTGGTCATGGACCATATTTGGAAGCACTACACAGACGAACCATTCACGGTCCGCCAAGTTGCGGACACGCTCACCAAAGAATGTGGCACGCCGTATGCGTATAACACCATTCTCACCGTGATGACCCACCTCTTCAAAAAAGAACTCCTGCTCCGACGCAAAATTGGCAAAACGTGTGTCTACAGAATTGCCATGACAAAAAACGAATTCGTCGCAACTGTCAGCAAACAGGTCTTCACAAACCTCAAAAAACAATACGGCCCGCTCGCGATTGGACACTTTGCAAATCTCCTTGAAAAAATCGACACCAAAACTCTGAAGTCAGCTCGGGACTATGTGAAACACCATCAATTCGCTTTTTTTATTGGCGCTGCAACTGCACTGTCTCTATTCATTCAAACACCTGTTTTTGCGAATGTTCAATCATTCTTCTTTGTTGATTCAACAGAAAGTTGTGAACAAGAGTTTCGTGTACAGTCACAAGACATTCAATCTCGAGATACCCCAAAACAAAGTCGTGCGGGGGTGAATTCTGGCCAATGCAGTTAATGATGTTTGACCCTTTTTTCAAAATCAACTATCCTCTATAGGTGATCATAATTTATTAAGCTTGTCACTCCATTATGGAAGAACAAAAACCACAAATGAACAACAGTCAAAACATCTTTGACGCTATGCCACCAAAATTCGCCTTTTGGGCCGGAATCGTTACAGCAACCGCTGTGATTGCAATTATCGGTTTTGCGCTCATGCTCTATTTATTACTCAGCGGCACTGAGCTCGGAAGTGGCGCTGCTGCAGCTCCAACTGTAAAAGCGGCAGCAAACACAAATGCTGCAGCACCTGCAGAACCAACCGTCACTGGTAGTGTTGATATGAAAAAAGTGCGCAACATTCAAGGGAAAGGTGATCTAACTTTGATTGAATTCTCTGATCTTGATTGCCCATTCTGTAAGCAATTTCACCCAACAGTGAAGCAAATTCTAAAAGACTATGACGGAAAAGTTGGTGTGTCATTCATGCATTTTCCACTGAGTATTCATCCAGGAGCACAAGGCGCGGCAATTGCAGCAGAGTGTGCAGCGGAACAAAATAAATTCTGGGAATTTGTTGATGGCCATTTCGCTGGACAAGGCACGAACTTAACAGCTGACCAACACATTGCAGCTGCGGAAAAACTTGGTTTGAATAAAGATACATTTGCAGATTGTGTAAATAACAAAAAAACTGAAAGCACAGTTGATGAAGACGCAGCCTTGGCACAAAGCCTTGGTGCAACCGGCACTCCTTTCTCTGTCATCGTCGACAAAAAAGGAACCATCGTTGGCAGTATCAATGGGGCCCTCCCAGCTGCTCAAGTCAAAGCAAAACTAGACGCGTTGG
>JBIIKE010000112.1:0-15499 GCA_044233365.1 Bdellovibrionales bacterium
CAATCGATACACAAACCGCGCGGTCTTGGTCACCGCGTCAAAATCAAATGACTCAAAAATAAATGTGGAATTGCTGGTAAACATACGCAAAACCTATCATTTTTCGGCCTAAAAATCAACCGTGAAGGCACTGCTACTTTCCTAAGCCAACAACAGTGCGTACGTCCTCGAGCTTTGCGATCGCAATCTCTGCGGCTCGATCTGCTCCAGCGTCTAATATGCGATCTAACGATTTTTCATCAGCCAGTAACTCATGCATCCGCGTTTGAATCGGTATCATCCAGGCCACCACATCTTCCGCCATTTGTTTCTTAAACGCACCATATTGTTGCCCTGCAAACTGCTCAGTCAAATCAGCAATCGAACGACCAGTTAATTCCGAATAAATAGTCAGCAAATTTGTGAGCTCCGGCTTGTCTGCTCCAGCGCGCACTGCAAATGTTTCATCTGAATCCGTTACCGCTTTCATGATTTTTTTGCGAATGAGGTCTGGTGTATCTGAAAACGAAATATAGTTCCACTGTGAACTTGCAGATTTGCTCATTTTTTTCGTTGCGTCATCAAGGCCCATGATTCGAGCGCCATCTGACTTGATCATTGGCTCGGGCACAACAAATAATTCAGTTTGATAATGGCTATTCACCCGCTGCGCAAGATCGCGCGTGAGCTCAACATGTTGCTTTTGATCTTCACCAACTGGGACAACGGCCGTGTCATACAACAAAATATCTGCCGCCATGAGTACCGGATATGAAAACAATCCAACATTATTATTTGAATCTTGTGCCTCTTTTTTATCTTTAAATTGGGTCATCCGCTCCATCTCACCCATGTAGGCAAAGGTATTTAAAATCCACCCAAGCTGGGTATGAGCCGATACATCTGACTGCACAAATAAGATAGACTTTGCAGGGTCAATGCCGCACGCAATATAGAGCGCTGCAAGCTCACGAGTTGCGCGACGAAGCGCATCAGGATCTTGCCGAACAGTAATCGCATGCATGTCGACAATGCAAAAAACACTCTCATGTGTTTCTTGCAATTTTACCCACTGCGAAATCGCGCCAATGTAGTTTCCGATATGCAAATTCCCCGTTGGTTGAATTCCTGAAAAAAGTCGTTGTTTCATAGAGGTACTATAAAGGATGAGGGGACCATGTGTCTACCCAAAAACAATAAGAAGCTCATCGCTTCCAGGCAGATCGCGAAGCGAGATGCCGGGTTTTTGGGAGATACTGGTCTCCGAATCCTATTTTACACTTCAATAATTACCGGGAGAATCATCGGACGACGTTGCGTGCGCTCAAACAAGAACAACCCTAAATCATCACGTAATTTATTTTTAATATACGCTGCATTTGGTGTTTCATTTTGAAGATGTGGCGACACAATATCAACAACTTTCTTGCGAGCATCATCAATTAATTGAGTACTTGATTTTGCGTACACAAATCCACGTGAAATAATATCTGGTGTGCCAATCACTTTTCCGCTTTTCGCATCAAGTGTCATAATCACCACCAACATACCGTCTTCAGACAATAATTGACGATCACGCAACACAACTTCAGAAATATCACCAACACCTAAACCGTCGACAAATACATAATCAGAAACAATCTTTTCGTCTGTTAAACGGCCTTCGCCATTCATGAATTCCATCACCTGCCCGTTACTGGTAATGAACACTTTATCTTCAGTCCATCCAAGCTCACGCGCAACTAAACCATTATCATGCAACAAATGGAGGTTTCCTTCCACTGGCACATAATATTTTGGATTCACCATTCGCAAGAGCAGTTTAATATCTTCTTTTTGCGCATGACCACCTGCGTGGACATCCATCATTTGATAATGGATCACTGTCGCACCTTGGCGAATCAATAAATCTTTTAATGATTGAACACTGCGTTCATTTCCAGGGACAACAGAAGAACTGAAAATCACCATATCACCGGCATGCACTTTAAAGAATCGATGCTCCCCTTGCGCAATACGCATCATTGAAGCATTTTCTTCACCTTGTGCACCTGTTCCAACAATCAACAATTTATCTGGCGCCATGCGCTCTGCATCTTCCGCCTTAATGATTGTGTCATTTTTTACGGTTAAATACCCAAGTTGTTTTGCAATTTCAACGTTTGTTTTCATTGAAAAACCTTCAAGTACCACTTTACGCCCGAGCTTTTCCGCACTCCACAGCAGCTGCTGTACACGATTTAAACTAGACGCAAATGTTCCAACAATAATGCGGCCTTTCGCCTTCGACATAATGTCTTCAATATTTTGACCGATAGTACTTTCAGAAATTTGTTGACCTGGTTTACTGGCATTGGTTGAATCACCAAGCAACGCTAAAATACCTTCTTGTCCGAGACGTGTCAGTTTTGCAAAATCAGTCACCTGATCACCAATTGGTTGTAAATCAAATTTAAAGTCACCAGTGTGTAGAATTGTTCCTTCTGGTGTTCGCACAACAATCGCCAATGAATCTGGGATGCTGTGATTGATCCGCACAAACTCAACGATCAAGTTTCCAAGATGGAGCTGACCATCAATATCGACCTGACGCAAATCTAGTTTTGGTGTATGCGCAAAATCATCTTGACGTTTCGCAATCAACCCCAAAGAAAGTGGTGCTGAGAAAATTGGCGGGTTATGCAATAACGGTGCTAAATGTGGAATTGCGCCAATGTGATCATAATGACCATGCGTAATAATGATTCCACGGATATTTTTTTCTTTTCCTTTCAAGTACGACACATTTGGAATAACATAATCGATTCCTGGCATTTCTTCTTCTGGAAACTGCAAGCCACAGTCAATCAAAATGATGTCTTCACCATATTCAATTAATGTCATGTTACGGCCGACTTCTTCCGCGCCACCAACGACGATTACGCGTAATTTTGTCTTACCGTCAGACTCCATCGGTTTTAAAATTTTTGCAGTACCTGCTGGGCTTGGCATGCCTGTGCCGCCATGTTCCCCTGGTTTTTTCCAGTTGCGTGCAATGTCTTTATCAACGCCTTTTGGTCGACGACCACCGCCTGCACGACCACCTTGGCCACCACGACGATTTTGTCCGCCTCCATTACCGCCACCTGATCGACGATTTTGTCCGCCTTGACCGCCTGTAGGACGACTACCACCTGCGGCTGGTTTTTTTGCTGGTGCTAAAATTGTATCAATTGCTCCAGGTTGAATTGGACGTGTGCGTCCAGCTGGAGCACGCATGACTTGTGTGTTTTGTCGATCTGATGTTTGTGCACTTGTTGCGCCACCGACTTTCCGTCGAATGTCTGCTCCGAAGCGAGACTGTCCCGCGGGTTTTGGGTTTGTTGCGTTTGTATTGTTCATAGTTTTTTCTTGTATTAGTAGAATTGTGTGTCGTTGATTCACCTTCGAGCAGCAAGACAAGTGTTGCAGCGCGCGAGTCAATCAACCGCACCAATTCTGTATTGTTTAATGATTGTTAATTATTGAGATTTAAATTGTCGATTGGATTTGATATACCATTGTGCTACAGCAGAAAATCGGTCAGATGGAACAGAAATATATTGCGTCGGATTCACCCCACGCACCTTTTCATGCATCGCGTATGAATACGTAGAGTTGTACAAAAAAATGGCTGGCACACCTTCGGCAATCCGAGTTTGAAATTGCATATATTTGTCGCGACGCTCGTCATCTGACGTTGTTTTCCGGGCCGCATCTAATAGACTATCTGCTTCACGATCCCGGAAAATTGCCAAATTTAACCCTGGCGCTTCTTGTTGTGATGAATGCCAAAATGGATATGGATCTGGATCTGTTCCGATAATTTGTGCAAATAACAATGCATCATAGTCACGATTCTTAATCGTGGTGCCTTGAATATCCTGCGCGCTCGCGGTTGTGATTGTCACATTTACACCAATCGCTTTCCACGCGCTCGCCAATTCACGCGCAGTCTGTTCATATTCTGGAATATTCGCTGTCACCAAAGAAAATTCCAATTTCTTTCCATTTTTTTGTCGCGGTTCAAATGGTTCAGAAGTAGCATCTTTTCCTTCTGGATATTTCCAATTGGCCTCTTCCAATAATTTCAAACTCTCTTGCGTATTTTGCGGATATTCACCAACGCCTGGGTTATAGCCTAAATAGCCTGGCAAAATTGGCGTGTGGATCACCTCGGCTTGACCAGCAAACACATTTTGTACCAACTGCTGTTTATTCAGTGCATACGCGAGCGCTTTACGCACTGCTCCTTCTTGTAATGGCGCGGACTTCTGCTGATTGAAAAACACGGCAGTGTATTGCGGAATCCGAAGACGATGTAAATTCAACGCAGAATTTTTCTTTTGGATTGCAGCCCAATCTGAGCCTGGGAAAAATGCCAGCCCTTCAACTTTGTGTGATTGCAAACCATCAATCGCTGAAGCTTCATCAGCAAAAAACACAAAACGGAATTTTTCAATATGCGGCTTGGTTCCGTAATATTCATTATTACGCTCTAAATCAACGGATTTAATCGTACCTTCACGATCTTTCTTTACACTCTCAACTGCATACATCCCGCTGCCGACTGGGGTCAGATTACGTTCATTCAAGGTCATGGTTTGTGGTGTGACATCAAACCAAATATGTTTTGGCAAAATACCAAAAGTCAACGTCGTTAAAAACGGCGCAAACGGCTCTTTCAAGGCCAATGAAAATGAATGGTCATCAATTTTTGTTGCTGTTACTCCTTTTAAAGACGCGAGCAGAGGACTTTGGTACAACGGATCTTGAATCAACCCAATTGTGAACAACACATCATCAGCGGTTAATTCCTGACCGTCATTCCATTTCACATCATGACGTAAGAAAAAGGTATAGGTTTTTTTGTCATCCGAAATCGTATAATTCGTAATAGCATCTGGCTGCAGAGCCTGATTCCCGTCATACCGAAAAATACTTGAGAAGACCAATTGCGTGAGATCAGAATCAACATCTGATAATGGTGACAATACTGGATTGATATATTGTGGTGACCCAACAACACCTTCAGTGTAGGTTCCGCCATCTTGAGCGACAACTTCAGTCGCATTGAAATACCCACGCACTGCAAATACTGGCACACCAATCACAATCACAAACACGGCCAGCAACGCAAACAAGCGTTCGCTGCGAGTCAATAAACGAGAAAAATAGGTGAGCTGACGCCACGATGGAACCTTGCGATTCGGACTGGTCATATACACCAACTGTTCAGTTGGTCCATCAGACCGCAAACGACGCAAACGAACAGCGATTGATTCCGATAGAGATTGTGTAACAGATTGCTTCATAAAAAATACGAACGAATGGGACTGTAAGCGGACGCAACAGTTCAATTAGAGAAACAGTCGCGCGACAGATACGCCAATAAACACAGTGGCGACAATGATTGTAAAAATAAAAATACCTTTTTCTGGTCCACGGCGGGTAGACACAACGCCTCCACTTCCACCAAATGCACTGCCGAGACCATCGCCTTTTGCTTGTAAGAGAATGCTCGCCACCAGCAACACTGCGAGAATAATTTGTGATACATCAAGAATTGTTTGAAACATAGAGCTTAGCCAGGATATCAAATAGAGCAATTTCTGTCAAAGTAAAATACGTTTTATTTACTAATACTACTGTAATAATGATGTTATATCTTGTCATTTAAATAAGCGAAAATGGGTCGAGAGAGCGAAACGCGGTGGAGCTTGGAGCTCGCTGTTGCGTTTGCTGTCTCGACCCGGGCCGAGTGGATGCTGCGTCGGCGTGCGACGCGTGATCGCACCTACTCGGTAAAAGGAACTGTTGATGACTGGCCATCCCAGTCCCGGAACTCGACTGTGTCGTTGGGCCAGCGCACCTCGATCTGGGTGCGGCTGGGGTCGCGGGATTCCGGCTCGAAGCAGTTTGCGTTGTGGTCTACCCAGCGGCGGCGCTGCTCGCCAGTGGTCCGGTCTGTGACAACGATCTTGGCGCCGAGGCCAAGTTCGTTGTTGCCCGTCGTTGGGCCAGTCCCGTGCAGGGTGACACAGAAGCGAGGGCCTGTGGCTTCATTCCGAAGAACATGCGCCTCGCCCTCGAATGCGCCTCCGACCAAGATGTCGACGTCACCGTCGTTGTCGAAGTCGACGCCGTCGGCGAATCGGTCGTTCCGGTCTGGAACTAGTACCCCACTCTGGTCGAGGATCACGACATGGTCAGCCGGGTAGGTGACCATCTCCCCATGATCCTCCCCAGGAAGAGGGCTCTCGTTCCAATTCACGGTCGGCCTGCTCACCGGCGGGCAGTCCGCAGGAGGCTGATAGCCAAGTCGCGCCATTGCCTCGGGTCCACACTGCTGGTGCTGGGTGGTGTCGTGCCCCCAGACGGTCAGCGTCTGGTGGGGATTCAGAACGACCATGCCCCACGGGATTTCACGCGAGCGCAGGGACGCGAAGTCCCAGGTGCACTTACCCTGGCGGGCGTCAATCGTGCCAAACGGCACGATGTTGCGGGTGGCGGTAGAGGTTTCCCACCAATAACCGCCCGACGGAAACCACACCTTATGGCAAAGCGTGGAATCCGACGTCGCAACGGCGAGCAAGGGAAGGCCGCTTGCCGTGCTCAGGTCCAACTGAGCTGCTCCCATTGGAGCGTACGCTCCGATACCACTACCCAGCGCCATGGACTGGGCATACGCCGGGAAGCCCTCAGCGTCGTAAATGGGATTACCGTAGGCGTCGCGCGCCTCCCAGACTTCCGTGGACGCCGGTCCAGCGGAGCCAAGGGCAGCAATCATGGGCGGGCCGCTGCCCGGTTCTCCGACAATCTGCCAGGTGTACACATCATTGTGTCCACCGACACTGCCGTACAGCTTGGCCTTCCAGCCGCCGGACGGAAGGGCGTAGACGATGACCAAGCCCGTCGGCTCAGCCGGATCTGCCATGTTGACCTTGCGGGCCTTCATGAGGAGCAGATCGAGTCTGCCGTCGCCGTCCACATCCCAGGTCCAACTGTAGCCCGTAGGCATCTGGTTGAGCCCGAGGTCGCGTGTGAGCGCGGTCCGGATGTTGAGCTCCTGTCGCCACGTCCCGACTTGAGCCGGATCCGGCTCGAAGACGGGTCCGAAAGCGCCACCCACGAGCAGAACCAACCGGCTGTTGCCGGAGCTGTCCTGCAGCTTGGCGAACCGGAGCTGGTGGAGCTTCGGGCCTGGGTTCGGATCTGCCGGGCCGAAGATGCCGACTGGACCGTCAATGAGCCGGGCATCAACCATGTCGTTGATGCCGCACCCAAGCGGGTGCCAGGTCCAGGTGCCATCAAGCTCGATCTGAAGCCGGCGGAAGATGCCGACCTCACCAGTGTTCTGCTTGTTGTAGAACAGGCACACCCAGGCTTCTGGGCTTTCGCCCGGGTAGCCTTGGGTGCAGGTGGTCCAGTGAGTCTCCACTACGCCTTCCGGCGAATGGGACCACCCGGGCACCAAGCTACCCGGCGGGAAAAGAGTATCCGTGACCTTGGTGAACTCGAGGATCTGATCCTCGAGCGGAGCCGCGGGCACGTCGGTGTCGACCCACGGGATGATGTCCGTATCGACCACGTCGGTGTCCACGGTCTCGACCTGATCGTCGGTGTCGACCACATCGGTGTCGACCACATCGGTGTCCGCCGACTCGTCCGAGTCCGAGCCGCCACCCGCCTCAGGCGGGATGACTGCGTCGGAAGACGTCGGGGGGGTGTCCGTCGTGTAGACGGGATCGGGACGGGGCTGGCTGAGGCCAGCGCCCACACCCTCAACCAACTGGCAGCCGCTGAAGAAAAAAAGAGCAAGAAGCTTAGCGCGCAGGGTCGTCATAGGAACTCCAGAGCTCGCGGTGCGAGTATGGGGGGGTGTGATTACTTGCGGCACTATGCCGCTTTCATCTTGGAATCTCTATCATCCAAATACCCCACGACAAAAACACATCAAAGACGCATCGCTGTCCTGAGGCCTCTGGATGATAGAGACGAAACCACGTAAAATTCAATTTTCAAAGAATGCAAAAAATTCCAAGTTGGAACTTGCACTACTTACTATATCCCATATTTTAACAAAAAAGTCAAGGATTTTTTGGCTAACTACTGTAGTAACGATGTCACATCTTGGGCAACGGCTGTGGATTGCGTGGTCTGAGCAAGTCTCTGAGTTGATTGAAAAATTGGAATGTCGTTTGCCTTACCATTAACTACAAATCGAAAATAAAGCATATGGTCTAAATTCGCTGAAGAATTGACTGGAATAAATTCAAACTGCTCAGTGGCAGTTTTGTAAGACAGTATCAGTTGAAAATCATTGAAGTCGTTATCAGTACCGTCTTCAAATTTCAACAGCGTTTGTCCACGCGCAAGTGAGGTTGATTGCACCTTTGGACTGTATTGTGCGCTACTTCCTCCATTGCCAAAACGAATAAAGCTTTGGAATCGCGCATCTTGAATAGAAAAGCGGACTTTTAATTTTTTATTCTTCGTTGTCCGGTTTCGTGCTGTTAGGTTATATGCATCTTTTCCTCCAGTTGCTTTTGTCGCGACAGTCAGCGTACGAGCAGCTTTTTTTACAGGAATTGCTTTTACTGTATAAGAAACTGTAATAGTACGTGTCGCACCTGGCTTCAGTGGTTTATTCTTTAGCACATTATTCCAGACGACTGTACCTTTTTTCTTGGTTGAATTTGGTTTGACGGTACCTTTTTTAAATTTCAATGTTTTCGTTGGGTAGGTTTGGGTGAGCTTTAATTTTGTGAGGTTAGCTTCTCCAGTATTTTTAATCTTGACTGCATATTTTACTGTCTTTCCTTTTTTCACTGCTGGATATTTTCCTTTTTTTGCTTTTGGCGTAATAAGTGTTTGCTTGATTGTATATGACGCATTAATTGAAGACCGTGTAAATGTCACGCTTGTTGCAGGACTCACATTTCCGGCTGCATCCATTGCAGTAACATTCACTGTTTGTGAACCAAGTGCTAATGATACTGTACTCGCACATGACCAAGCGCTGTCACTGTTGGTAGTGGTTGTGCAGAGTGCGTTGCCATTACTATCACGCACGATCACAGTCGAAAGAGCCTCTGCTGTTCCTTGAAAGGTTGGTGTTTTACTTTTTACAATACCTGCACTTGTGACAATTGATGTATTGCCACCATTGCTCGTTACAATAACAGGCGCTGCTGGAGCTGTTGTATCTGTTGTATCCGGAGCGTCAGTTGGAGTAGTTGTGTCAATGACAATATTTTTATTCGTTGCGAGACTGGTTTCTGGTGTAAAGCTCACTACTGCATTGCCAGTAAAATCTACCAATGTTCCAGAAATTGTTGCATCTAAATCTGTGGTCATGTCACCGGCCTGGACTGTATAATTACATGTGCCAGTTCGTGCGCCTGAAACCGTAAATGTACACGTCTGGTCAATTGCTCCTGTTTCAAGAGTTATGGTCACATTTCCGGTTGAGGTAACAGACTCAGAAAACGTCACATCAATATCAATCACATCACCAACATTATAAGAACCATTGATAGTATCAGATGAAATTGATGTAATCGTAGGAACTTCTCCTGTATCAATAACAAATTCCGCTATTGCACTAGCGAAAGGATTAAAAAACCGAGTTGCTCCAACGATGGATGGCGGTGTTGTTGTTGCGTTTCCTAAAGCATCACTAATAGAATAAGAAACAATGCTTGCAACTTGCAAATCCGCATCATCCTCTCCATCTCCTATACCACCAACAGTATATGTACCAAGTAACACTTCATTGCCAAATTCAGAATTATAGACCAACAACACTTCAACGCCATTGGTCAAACGCACTGTAAGAGATGAGTCAGCTGTGACAGCTTGAGTAAATTTAGCACCCAAAGCAAGCTGCTCTCCTGTCGTATACGTACCACTTGAGGTGATTGTCACAAAGCTCTCAAATGGAGGCGCCGTTGTTGCAATAGTAAAACTAAGAATGGACAATGCACTACTAACATTGCTCGATCCAAAATTAACAACATCTGTTACTGTTAAACGACAATTTGCATAACTACCGTCTGGCAACGCACCTCCAGAACCATTTGAGTCAAGGGTAATCGTATTACTCCCGCTACTCGCACTTGTAGTTACGCTTCGACAACTTCCCATTGTAAATGCAATTGTCCCTGCTTCATTGGTTGTAAATGTGTAGTTCGGCGTCGAATCATTCGTTGGTGTAGTGACCGGCGTGACTTCTGAAACTGTTGGCGCGGTTGTGTCAACAACCAAATCCTTTGATCCTCCAATATTATTCGAACCTGACGGCACAGATGAATTGGTTCGCGTATTTGGAGAGGGTGCAAGATCAACAACGCTTTCAGCATTAATTGTCGATACTGTTAGATCACTTGTTCCTCCTCCACTGCCTGTGGGTGGAACCGTATATGTTCCAGTCAGTGTTGCTGTTGAACCAACTCCTGTTAAATTAATAAGAGCAGAATTATTTAATGTGATTTGCATTGTTGACAATGCATTAATTGTTTCATTATAGGTTGCTGTAATTGCAATTGTTGCTCCAGGACCATAACGACCATTTGTTGCACTGGTTGTAAATGATTGAAGAACCGGCGCAGTAACGTCAGGGGTTGCTGTTGTTGAAAATGAGTCGACACTACCAACGATCGTCTCATCGACTGCATTCACTCGATCAATTCGATAATAATAGACCGTACTGGCAGTTAAACTAGAAACGGTAATGGAATGGGATGTTCCTAAAACACCATTAACCGGCGTTGCGCCAGCGAGCCCTTCTTCTGTTGTCGCGACGTACACTTTTGGCAATAACGTTTCTGTAGATGTAAATGCTAATGCCACATTTGTATGCGTCGGGGTTTCTGTAACAGAAGAAATTGCACCACTAAATGTAGTACGCGTTGCGCCAGAACGGACAGCACTGCGTGTAACTGCGCCAGTACTGCTTACTGTATCGATACGATAAAAATATTCTCTATTAGAAGTCAGGAGAGTTTTTGTAAGAGAGTGACTTGTGCCAAGTGTGCCCCCCACCGCCACTGCAACGTCGAGCCCTTCTTCTGTTGTTGCAACATAGAGGTAGGGGGTTAGCGTTTCTGTTGATGTAAACGCAAATTGTAGACTGGTTGTGGTTGGTGTAATTGTTGGCGAAGAAATAGCCCCATCAAAAACAAGCACCGTCGCCGTATTTGTTGGCACAGAAGAGCTATTTTGCACCAAAACTGTTAACGTTGAACCGCTCACTGGTGAGGATGTAAAATCTCCTCCTGAGAGGGAAAATGATGTATCAGATAAACTCTTTGAGCCAATCAGCACACCATTTTGATAGACAAATACTGTTCCAGAGCTCACCCCCGCAGTTCCTGAAACCGTTGTAGACGTTGCAGACAACCCACTCGCGGCTGCAAATGGAGCAAATCCAGTATCATAGCGCACATACGTTGTTGAACCTACAGAACCAAAATCATTATAGCCAACCGCAAATCCAGAAGGAGTTGCTGTTGCCATATATATTTTTGCTTGTACTGCACTTGAACCACTAATGATATTCCCCTCTGTTGCAAGTGCTCCAAGTGTCGCGGCTCCAAAACGACTACTCGCTGGTGAGCCAATAACTGACAATATGGTTTGAGCAGTTGAAGAAAGGGTATTTCCAGTGATGACCACACCTGAGCCACCAGAAACACGGAGAACAACACCAGAATGACCTGAAATAGTGTTCCCTGTAATTATTGCGTTCGTCACTCCGGTGATTCCAATACCGAAAGAAGACCCTCCTGTAATAGATGAATTTGAAATCGTCACATCTGTTGATGAATCAAGAGAGATCGATGGCCCGCCAGCGTTTGTGATTGTGACAGTATCAATGACAACTGTTGCGGCAGCTGAAGTGACTTCAATACCGTTATCAGTGGGCCCATTTGCGACCCCGTCTAAATCCTGCCCGATAATCACATGTTGAATTGTCACATCGTCTCCAGCAACTTGAATCCCCCGACCAGACCCATAAATTGTAATACGATCTCCAGCTGATGCTGTATTCCCAATTTGAATGTCTGTTGCTGTCGATGCAACAACAATTGCAGCTGAAGTATACCCGCCAGTGAATGCTAAACCTTCTAATACAGAACCTGCACTACCACTAACAAACGTAAGCGCTGCTGCTAGTGACGTTCCTGGAGAAATAATCAGATCAGCTTCTACACCACCATTTTGAAACACGGCTTTTTTAGAAATAGATGGCAATGTTGTAGCTAATGAAAGTGTTGGACGAGAAGCACTGTTTTCTAATGAGATTGCACAGTCATCTCCTGGCGCGACGGCATTACAATCGATAATTGCTTGACGTAGTGACCCCGCGCCAGAATCATTAGCATTATTGACCGTAAAATTTTGCGTTGCAGCTTGCGTTGCGACAGGAATTGCAAAAAATAGAAAAATACTAGCCAACAACACAGAAAATTGACGGAAACGCATCATAGAGAATGATTTTTTTGTATTTGTATTTACTGACACTTGCTTTAGTATACACTATTTTTGTGTATTTTGCAAGTCTCTTTTTATGGTGATACTACGCGTTGTTTTGGAACTTTGTGCGCCCGAGGCTAACCGCCCGCGTTATTGAGAAGATGTAATAAACAAATGCGCAGGAGGGTCGTGTGTGTACACAATCCTCCTGCGTGTCGTGATTCGTGCCCAGCAGCTAGTGCTGGACGACGACGTTTGCGCTCTGGCCGTTCCAGAGCATGACCGTGGTGGTGCTGCGTCGGCGTGCGACGCATTAATACACCTACTCGGTGAAAGGAACTGTTGAGGACTGGCCGTCCCAGAGCAGAGTCGGCTCAATCCGGCCGTTTGGCCAGATGAGTCGGATTTCAGTCCGGTACGGATCCCGGGAGGGCGGGGCAAAGCAGCTTGCCCCGTGGTCGACCCAGCGATGTTGGGCCTCCCCCGTCGTCCTGTCAATAACAGTGATCTTGGCGCCGAGGCCAAGCTCGTTGTTGCCGGTCGCCGGGCCGGCTCCATGGAGCTGGACACAGAAGCGCGGGCCTGTGGCTTCGTTCTGAAGAGCATGTGCCTCAGATTCGAAAGATGCGCTGACAAGGACATCAGCGTCTCCGTCGAGATCCAGATCCCAGCCCTGCGCGTGCCGGTCATTCCGATCAGGCACTGGTCGTCCGGCTTGGTCGAGGATGATCAGATGGGCTGCCGGGTAGGCAACCAACTGGTCATTACCTCCGCCAATCCTGTCTGTCCAATGCACGGTTGGCCGTGTCATTGGAGGGCAGTGAGTTGGCGGAGATTGACCCCGCAAAGCATACCCAGCCATAGCGGCCAGGCCGCACTGTTGGTCTTGGGTCGTATCATGCCCCCAGACAGTCCAGGTCAGATCGGGCGTGAGCACAACCATGCCCCACGGGATCTCCCGTGAGACAAGAGTCGTATCCCATGTGCACTTGCCCGCACGAGCGTCCGGCGTGCCAGGTGCGATCACCCGGCGAACCGAAGTGATCGACTCCCACCACTGCCCGAACATGGGCTTCCATATTTTGTGACAAAGGTCGGACGCCGCGGTCGCGATCGCGATCGCAGGCAACCCGGTCGGGTCGCCCAAGTCGAGCAGTGTTGCTCCCATCGGAGCGGTCGGTCCGAGTCCGGTACCCAACACGCTACTCATAGCGTAAATCGGGTGGCCGTCCGCGTCGAAAATTGGCTGGCCGGAGGAATCGCGCGCCTCCCAAGTCTGCGTGCTCGAGGGCCCGTCTGACCCTAAAGCAGCGATCATCGGCGGCCCAGCTCCGGGCTCGCCCACAAACAGATAGGCGTACACATCGTTGTGCCCGCCGACTGCGCCGGCCAAAACGGCTTGCCAGTCGCCAGTTGGCAGGGAATACAGCACAACGAGCCCCGTCGGCTCGTTGAGGTCACTCTGGTCAACCTTCCGGTCCTTCATCAGGACCAGATCCAGTCGACCATCCGTGTCGACATCCCAAGTGGTTGTGAAACCAGCCGGGGCGATCCCAAGATCACGCATCAGCGCGTCCCGGATCGTCAGCTCCTGCCTCCAAGTTCCCAGCTGTGCTGGGTCTGGTTCGAGGACTGGTCCGAACGACGCTCCGATGAGCAGAACAGTCCGGTTAACTCCGGTACTGTCGGGCAACTGAGCAAAGCGCAGCTGGTGCAGCTTCGGCCCAGGAGTCAACGTCGCCGGGCCGTAAATCCCGACGGGTCCGTCAATCATCCGGGCGGCGACCATGTCACCAATCCCGGACGCGGGCAGCTCCCACTGGCAGG
Organism: Bdellovibrionales bacterium; assembly: GCA_044233365.1. Taxonomy (GTDB): domain Bacteria; phylum Patescibacteriota; class Patescibacteriia; order UBA9570; family XYC2-FULL-38-9; genus CALKUP01. Next base: position 14,305 of record JBIIKE010000112.1, read on the forward strand.
TTCCAGCCTGCGCGAGTGGGTTGAAGCGTCGGATAAGACCGACTTCCCCCGTGACCATCTTGTTATAGAACAAACAGATGGTTGCTTCGGGGTCTTCCCCAGGATACTGCTTAGTGCAGGTCGCCCAGTGGCTCTCAACGACACCTTCTCCGGGCGCCGACCAACCGGGCACAAAACTCCCAGGCGGAAACAAGCAGTCCGTGATCTGCGTGAAAATCACAGATTGCTGTTCCAGCGGCAACGGGGGCGGGTCTGTATCGACCCACGGCGGCCGGCCTGAGGCTCCGGTGTCCGTATCGACCGGGGCCTCAGGCTCGATGAGATCGGTCTCGTCAGGCGGGTCGGTCTCACCGACAGGGTCGAGATCGGTCTCGAGCCCTTCCGGGGCGTCGGTTTCTTCGGTGGGGTCGCTATCACTATCGACAGCAACATAATTAGTATCCTCGGGCGTACGGACGTTCGTGTCCGTCGCCGGCTCGCCGGTGCAGGCACCGACGACAAAGAAGGAAACCACAAACGCGAAGATGGTGCGCATAACAGCTCCAAACGAAAGCACAAAAAGACATCTACAGCTCGAACCTATTTCGAGATGTAGATAACCTCTCTGAAGCTTTCACAAAAACAGTTGAAGGACTACTACAAAAAAAATTCATTTGTTACTAATGCTAAACAAATTCTTTTTGTAGTAGTCCTTGTTTGAAAAAGTACAAAAAATGCCAAGTTGCACTTTGCACTACTTACTATATCCCACATTTTGAGCAAAAAGTCAAGCAAAAAATAGAGTGAAATTCGGTCATTTTTCGGCTTTTAAAAACTGTGCTATACTGCTGTGACTATGCAAAAAAAATCTACACCAACTGCCGGAACCATTGGCACGCACACCGCAGCGACTGAAATTCTTAAAACTCTCAATGACCAGCAAAAAATTGCAGTGGAAACAACTACTGGCCCTGTACTTATCCTCGCTGGGGCGGGCTCTGGAAAAACGAAAACACTCGTTCACAGAATCGCCTACCTTATTGCACACGAAAACGTGAAACCGTGGAGCATTCTCGCTGTAACCTTTACTAACAAGGCCGCGCGCAACATGAAAGAGCGGATGGAAACACTCATTGGCCAAATGGAACACCCGCCTGTCATGGGAACGTTTCACTCAGTCTGCTCTCGCATTCTCCGCCGTGAAATTGAAGCGATT
>JBIIKE010000085.1:0-3353 GCA_044233365.1 Bdellovibrionales bacterium
CAAGCGCATTTTTATTATTCTGCTGACAGCGCTTATCTTGATTTGGATTGTGCGCGTTCCGGTGATTGATTGGTGGCTATCGCAACCAGACGAAACCCGGCAGATGCAACTGGGCAACACCACCTACCAATTGGAAATTGCTGATTCATTTCTGGAACAACGGCGTGGATTAATGGGACGTACTGAGCTTGCTTCAGATCACGGTATGTATTTTCAGTTTACTGACTCCAAAGAGCGATCATTTTGGATGAAAGATACACTGATTCCACTCGATCTGATTTGGGTCAATCAGGGCGTGGTGACGGGCCTGACGCTTGATGTCCAACCTGAGCCTGGGGTGATTGATACGCAGTTGAGGCTCTATGGATCGCCTGGTCCGGCCGATGCTGTGATTGAACTGAATACGGGTCAAATCAGCCAAAACGGGCTTAAAATTGGGGACACAATCACGTTTGACACCACTCAGTAAATCCGGTATACTCATTCCCGACTCCTATACCCTTAGAATTTAATAGAAAACTATGTACGCAGTGATTAAAACTGGTGGCAAACAATATATGGTCTCCGAAGGTGACGTGCTTCGCGTTGAAAAACTAGAAGTAGAAGCTGGGAAAGACATTACATTTGATGAAGTATTGTTACTTGGTGAAAGTGACGGTAAAAATACAACTGTTGGCGCTCCATTTGTAACTGGCGCTTCAGTGAAAGCATCTGTTGTTGAACAAGGTCGAGCAAAAAAGATTATTGTTGCAAAATTTAAAGCAAAATCTCGTTACTACAAACGCGCTGGCCACAGACAGCCATATACAGAAGTGAAGATCGAAAAGATCGCCGCTAAATAAAAATATATAAAGAGGCGCAGAGAGTATTTTTTGACGACTGGCGCTGAGCTGGACGGCACGTCTGCCGTCGTCACTCAGCAAACGTCGTCTCAAAATTTCTCCACGCCTCTTTTGTATTCGCTCAGTTTGTCAATTTGTGTTAGGTTTTTATTATGAAGTCTATTCCACGATCCATTCAGCAGCTGATTCGTCAGTTTAACACCTTGCCGGGAATTGGAAGTAAAACTTCTGAGCGGTTTGTGTATTTTTTACTTCGCCAGCCAAAGGAACAAATTGAATTGTTTGCTGAAAGTTTATTGGCGGTGAAAAACGCGATTCATTTGTGCCGCGAGTGTTACACGTTTACCGAAGATGAAATTTGCGCGATTTGTTCTGACTTGAATCGTAACCGCATGACGATTTGCGTGGTCGCTGAACCAAAGGATGTGTTTTCACTGGACAGTACGGGTCAATATGACGGTGTGTATCACGTCCTTGGCGGAGTGATTGATCATGTGGCTGGGATTGCGCCATCGATGCTGCGTATTAACGAGCTGGTCGAACGTGTTAAAAAAGGCGGTGTTCAAGAAGTGATTCTCGCGACGAATGCCGACATGGAAGGGGAGGCAACCGCGCTCTATATTAAACAAGTATTGCAAAAAGAAATTCCTGCTGGAATCCTTGTAACAAAAATCGCCCGCGGACTTCCAGTCGGGGGCGATATTGAATTTGCAGATGAGATGACGCTCGGCAGTGCGCTAACCGGCCGCCGCAACATGAACTAGCTTATTGTCCGATCACTCCTGGAAGATCAGGCATTTTTAACTCGCCACTTTGAATTTTTTTCAGCATCACGCGTTGCAGTTTTTTGTTTGCACTTTCAATTGCCTCTTTCACTCCTTTTTCTACTTTTTCTTTATTTTCTGGGGCGAGTAGAGAAGTATCGATATCAAGGCTAACAATTTTTTGGTTGCCATCGATGATGATGTTGATTTTGCCGCCCACGCTGTCAGCATGAACAGTTTCTTGTGATAACACATTTTGTGCATCTTTAGCGCTATCGCGAAGATCTTTGTACTGTTTTAATTTCTGAAACATATAGTTTATGGTAATCAATAAGTGAATGGATTGTACCCGAATAATGGACTTTTGCAAGTATTTGACCGATGAGCTCTCGTGAGTATTTTTCGAGGACGGGGCTTGTGCTCGCATCTGGTAAGATGCTCCGCTAAGCCTATTGTCCTCTCAAAAAATCACTGTGGCTCATCAATATAATGCTCGATCAAATTGCCTCAGGAGGTGGCGGGCCAAAATCTTGTTTTTTGTCGAGATTTTTAAATGAAGCCCGTTCAATGTCAAAATATAATTGAACCTGACCAGTCGGACCGTTACGATGTTTGGCGATGATAATGTCCGCGATATTTTTGCGATCCGAATCTTTATTGTAATAATCTTCACGATAAATAAACATCACGACATCGGCATCTTGTTCAATCGAACCAGATTCACGCAAATGGGACAGACGGGGGATTGGGGGATTCTGCGCTTCAACTGCACGCGACAACTGCGACAGCGCGATAATTGGAATATTTAATTCACGAGCAATCGATTTCAAGCCACGCGAAATTTCAGAAATTTCTTGCACACGGTTATCGCCGTTCCGATTCCGACCTTCCATCAGCTGCAAGTAGTCAATAATCAAAATGCCAATACCATGCTCCATTTGCAAGCGGCGAGCTTTGGTACGCACTTCCATGATATTCGCGTTTGCAGAGTCATCAATAAATAATGGTGCTTCAGCGAGCGCGCCCATCGCGCGACCAATTTTGCTGAAGTCTTCATCTTGCTGCAGTTTTCCGGTACGCATTTTCCATAGGTCAATTCCAGCTTCAGCACAGAGTAGACGATCGCCCAGCTGATCTTTACTCATTTCGAGACTGACGATTCCAACGGGCACTTTTTGTTGCACAGCCACTGTGCGGGCAATATCCAGCGCTAAACCAGTTTTACCCATGGATGGGCGAGCTGCCAAAATAATTAAATCGGATTTTTGAAAACCACCGAGTAGCGAATCCAGGTCTTTGTAGCCCGTCGACACACCGCGCAGTTTACCTTCGCTTTTGTGAATATCATCCAGACGATTAAAGGTGTCAGTCAAAATCGAATGCAACGGCACATAATTTTGTTGTAAGGATTCTTGCGAGACGGTGAACAAGGTTTGCTCGGCTTGATCTAATAATTTTTCAACATCTTGGTCTTCTTGTACACCAAGTTGGACAATGCTGTGTCCGGCGCGAATCAATTTTCGCAAGGTCGATTTTTGCTTAACAATTTTTGCGTAAAAGTTTGCATTACTGGTTGTTGGCACTTTTGCAGACAAGTCTGCGAGGTACGCCCTGCCGCCAATTTCTTGTAATAGATTTTTATCATCTAATTTTCCAGAAACACTCAAGACATCAATTGGTTCACGCCGACCAAATAATTCGAGCATTGCGTCGTAGAGAATCTGATGTTTGTCTGCGTAAAAATCAT
>JBIIKE010000073.1:0-3884 GCA_044233365.1 Bdellovibrionales bacterium
ATGTCGCATGGGGCGCTTGGGTTGTAAGCTTTATCAGTACAATGGCAACATTCTTCGTTTACAAAAAACAAGCCTAGCAACAATCAGGACTCTATAAAAAACTCCTCCACTCGCGAGGGGTTTTTTTAAATCATCGCAAAATATACACACCGTGCTACAATCACAGTATTATTATCTCTCTTATGATCAAAGAATCGACACACCCTCTCGCTCACAAAACACACAAAAATGACGCGCTCGTCATCAAAAGTTTCAAGGCAAAAACCAACGCTCAGCGTAACTTGGCAGAAAAAATTGCGGATACACTCACAACACGATTTGGAAGCATGGTCTTTTTATTATTAAATATTTCATGGTTTGGTGTATGGATTGCAATTAATGCTGGGCTCCTTCCCTTTCTAAAACCGTTTGATGAATATCCATTTAGCTTTCTCACAATGGTTGTTTCATTAGAAGCAATTGTTCTTGCAATCGTTGTGTTGGTGTCACAAAATCGATCAGCAAATATCGATGATATTCGTGAGGAAATTGACCTGCAAATCAATGTGATTACTGAACGAGAAATCACAAAGATTCTTGCGATCCTTGTCCGTATTGCTGAAAAAAATAACATTGACCTATCCCAAGACATTGAACTCAAACAAATGTTAGAACCCGTCAATATTTCAAAAATTGAACAAATCCTTGAGCAGCAGATTGAAGAGCCTGCTCAAAAAAATTAAAATAAACGGACCTGCTCATTCTCCTGACCAAACCACTGCGCAACATACGCATCAAGGTCAAACTTTTTTTTGAGACCTGACTCTGCCATAAACCGAACCGTTCCGAACACCTCGCGATCAAACCACGGCCGATCATGCACACCGCCAATGGACCACGCGATGCCGACATACCCATTCGGATCACGCCCATCGAGCGAATATCGATCATTCAACAGAATCGCCCATTTTTGCGCTTGCTCTGGATCTTTCGTCCACTCAAGTATTTTTTTTGCCCAATACATTCGCATGTAGCCGTGCATTTTCCCTGTCCGAACCATTTGCAGTTGCGCTGCATTCCAGGCCGCATCATGTGTCTTACCCTGTTCGAATTCTTTCAATGTATACAAATATTCTCGTGTGTCCCGACGATGCGCGTTCAAGGTGTGCTGTGCCCACTCTGGGAAACCCGCAAACGAATCATAGTGCGGTTGATAGAAACAATAATTGTCCGACAGCTCTCGGCGCACAATAAGCTCTTCTAAAAACGCTGCAGCGGAATCCGCAAGTGACATCTGCTTCGACTGCTTTTCTCGTGACGCAGCGTTTGCCCGCGCATCAAACAGTCGATTCACTGACACGCCAGACGCTGCAATCACTGACAATGCCACGCGTTGCGGCGCAATCATTCCATAATGTAGATACGGCGACAAATCTGATTGCCCATCAATTGTCGGATCATTGCGGTCGATGCCATATTCTTTCAACCTCTGTATAAATACCTCAAGTTGTTTGTGCGCAGCAGCCTCTCCGGAAGCCACGGCAATCTCAGCATCAATCGCTTGTAGTTTCGGCCCTGCTTTTTCAAGCGTCTTCCATTTTGGCGCATGCGATTGCGGATGGATACCTGCAATCAAACGCTGCTGTTTCGGTGCATGCACTTCTGGAAATTCTGTCAAAAAATCCGGCAAGCGTTTATGAATCTTCGGTCTGATTGTCCGCGCTGCCCACTCTTGCTTATCAGATGTTTCCCACACCGGGACGATATTATGCGCATCAACTTCAATCAGCGAAAGGTTCGGCAACGCTTTCGCCAGCGCCGCATTCCACTGCCGCTGAATCTTCAATGGGTTAAAATCAACCACGACTGTTTGCACGTCCCACTTCTTGAGCAGGACAACCATGTCAGCCTCTGCGTTATCACCCGCTGTCACCAGCAGCGGAATATGGTGTTTGCGCAACGTCGCTTCAACACTCTGCAGTGCTTCAAGTTTTAAGCGATACTGTCGCGCCCCACCGCCAAGATACTCCGACTTCAAATTATACATCACAACAAGCGGTAACTGCTGCTCCTGAACCACTTCAATCGCTGTCAGTAAACTCCAATTATCGCGCACCCGCATCTCCCGCGTCATCCAATACACCACACCTTGTGGCTGTGCACTTGAAGCAGCCGCGCCTTCTTGCAACACACGCTGGCGTCGTTTGTCAGTCTTTGTGATATTCGTCATACTGTGAGTATAAAACAATCATTCGCTTTTTCCTATGCTGCTCACTCTCACACAATTCACCGTATTAGTCTGCTACATCTTTATCGTTGGTGTTATCTTGGCAATTCTGGAAATTCAAATTGAAGGACGCGACGGCTGGGCTGCAAAACTTCCTGCGTGGAAACCTGAAAAAAACAGTCGGACTGCCAAAATCACCTACGCGCTCACCCGCAAAGACATGACAGGGTATCACCTCTCGCTCTTCACCCTCTTGTTATTCTTTTTTCATTTACCGTTTATCTGGAATTGGACATGGAACTGGCAACAAGAAATCCAAGTCCTGGCATTCTTTTTTGTCTTCGCCGTCATTTGGGACTTCCTCTGGTTTGTCTTAAATCCGCATTATGCACTACGTGACTTCGGTCCAGAAGCAGTCTGGTGGCATCGCACATGGTTATTCAAACTGCCGCTTGATTATTGGATGGGGTATCTCTGCGCAGCACTCCTCTATCTCCCACTCATCTGGAAATTCGGCAACGTCGCACTGATGCAACTCACAATCTTACTTGGCCTCAATCTTCTGCTGACGATAATTACAATTATGCTCTACCCGCACCACAATGGAAAACAATAACGACATCATTCACAACATCACCGCCCGCGTCGAAACAGCAATGACCGGCGAAGGAACCGGCCACGACTGGCGACATGTACAGCGCGTGGTGAAACTCGCTCAATGGATCGCCGCTCGTGAAAAGGCTGATTTTTATATCGTCACACTGGCTGCATTACTCCATGATATTGCTGACCACAAATTTCATAATGGCGACCGCGAAATTGGCCCACGGATTGCTCGAGACATTATTCTCAGCGAAGGCGGAGACGACGCAACAGCGGACACCGTTTCTGACATTATTGCACGTGTTTCATTTAGTGGATCTGGTGGACAGAAAAATATGCAATCTATCGAAGGAATGTGCGTTCAAGATGCCGATCGGCTCGATGCGATGGGCGCGATTGGCATTGCTCGTGCGTTTGCCTATGGCGGCGCAAAAGGGCGCTTGCTCTATGAAGAACAGAGTCCTGACTCCAGCCTTGCCCACTTTGACGACAAACTCCTCTTACTCAAAGACTTAATGAACACAGCAACCGGCAGCGCTATTGCTGAACAGCGCCATGCTGTGCTACATAATTACAAACAACAATTCCTCGCTGAATGGAATGGAACGGATTATGAATCACTCACTTGAACAAGTGTGCATGCGCAATGGCGAGCTCATTTCCGCCGCTGACGCAGTGCTCCCAGTCGCAAACACAGAACTTGAATATGGCTTTGGGGTGTATGAAACCATTCGGATTGAAAACGGTATCGCCTATTTTACTGCGCAACATATTGATCGGCTGCTTTATTCTGCAAATCACATTAGCCTTGAACATGCGTTTACAAAACAGCAGATCACTGACCAGTTGAATACATTTATTACTCAAGCTACCGCAGTTGCTCAAACTTGCAATATCAAAATCTTATTTCTCGGCGCAGCAGACCCTGCTGATACACAACTCTATTTCTTTGCATCTGCTCCACTCTTTGTGGATCGCAAGCTCTATAAAACCGGCTGTCATACTATTACGCATGCCTATGAACGGCCGTTTCCACAAGCCAAAACCCTCGCAATGCTCGGAAGTTATTTGGCCT
>JBIIKE010000110.1:0-3041 GCA_044233365.1 Bdellovibrionales bacterium
CTGCCTCTGAAAAATCTACTGTTTCCATAAGAGTATAATACAATATTCTTGCTAGCTTGTAAATACGGCTAAGCACCTCTTCCCTCCAGCCCACTTTTCGTGGTATAATACTATGAAGTCTTAACCACGCCCTTCAATGAAACTTCATTTCTATGGTGCCAATCGCGAAGTAACTGGATCCCGCCACCTCCTGGAGGTGAACGGCAAGCGCATTTTGCTCGATTGTGGAATGTACCAAGGGGCGCGTAAGGATGAGCGCGATCGCAATCTGAATTTTGGCTTTGAAGCGGCTCAAATTGATATGGTGGTGCTTTCCCACGCACATATTGACCACTCTGGGAACCTTCCGAATCTTGTAAAACAGGGTTTTAAAGGCCCTATTTATTGTACGGAAGCCACCCAAGATCTTTTGGAATACATGCTTTTAGATTCCGCGCATATTCAGGAAAAAGATGTGGAATATGTGAATAAAAAGCACATGGAAAAGGGCGAGGAGCTCATTGAGCCAATTTACGGAGTTGCTGATGCAGAAAAAACGCTACCTCTCATTAAGGGGATGAAATACAACACCTGTATTGAGTTGGCCGATGGAGTGAGTGTTTGTTTTTATGAAGCAGGTCACATTTTGGGTTCTGCCGTTACCTTATTTACCATTAAAGACCAAGCGGACGGAGGCAAGGAAAAAACCTTGGCCTTTACCGGGGATTTGGGGCGAAAAAACATGCCTCTCATCCGTAATCCGCATCAAATTGAATCTGCAGAAACCTTAATAATGGAGTCCACTTATGGGAACCGAACGCATGCTTCTATTTTGGAAGCAGAAGCGGCCTTGGCAGAAATGGTCATTAAAACCGCAAGCCGTGGAGGAAAGGTTTTGATTCCTGCGTTTTCCCTGGGGCGAACTCAGGAAGTCGTTTACTCACTACACAAGCTGGCAGATGCAGGTAAAATCCCAAAACTACAGATTTACGTAGATTCGCCACTTTCCGTAAACGTCACCTCTGTTTTCCGCAAACATTTGGATCTTTTGGATGAAGAAACTCAAAAACTCTTTTTATCGGAGCATGCAGATCCTTTTGGATTTGAAGGGCTCAAATACATTGAAAGTGTAGAGGAATCCAAGGCGCTCAATAACCATCAAGGGCCTTGTATCATCATTGCTTCTTCAGGGATGGTGGAGCACGGACGCATTTTGCATCACCTCAAAAATTCTATTGAAGACCCACGCAATACACTTTTGATTGTGGGCTACCAGGCGCAAAACACTCTGGGGCGTAAGCTTGTGGACAAGCAAAAAATGGTGAACATTTTTGGCGAACCTTACAACGTGCGCATAAGGTTATGAATGCTTACTCCGCTCATGCCGACCGCGACGATTTGCTTGAATACGCCGCTAACATTAAAGATTTGCAAAGAATCATTCTTGTCCACGGGGAAGAAGATTCCGCCTTGGACCTCAAAAAATCTTTGGAAACTCAAGGAGCACCTGCAGTATTTGTCCCTAGTTTTGGGGAAACAATGGAGCTTTAAAGCAAGTACTGAGCTAGAGTTTACAATTTTTTATAAAGCTTTTAAATTAAGGACATTCTTTAATTGATCAACATGATTGAAGTTCCTGGAGAATTCTTATTCATTCCAAAAGTATCTGGAATGCTTAGGAAAGGATCTGTAGCAGGGGTTTTTTATGGAGGCCTGCTATTCACTCCTCAAAAGATGTTTATTTTGCCGAATCAAACGATTTCTGGAGCTGGTAATATGGTTGAAACAGTAACTTTGAGCATAGATGGCATGACCATGGATGCCTTTATTCAAGCTCACGTAGATGCAGGCAAGGGGGCAGAGGTGCTCGTGGTAGGCATTCACCTTACTAAAATGCTTGCATCCCAAAAACCCCCTATACGCAGATAGCGGCGAGGGATGTGGTGCTGTTAAAATCAGGTGTTTTTTGCCATCAATCAGGGCGGATTTTTTAATGGCATAGGCTCCCCACAATAAAAAAACAAGCCCCTCGCGCTCCTGACTGAGTTTTTGGATCACGGCATCTGTAAAGGCTTCCCAGCCCTTACCTTGATGTGAGCCAGCCTGCCCAGCGCGCACCGTTAAAGTTGCATTCAGCAGCAGTACGCCTTGCTCTGCCCAATCGCTGAGGTCGCCATTTTGACGCGGACTCCCACCCAAATCCTCCGCCAGCTCTTTAAAAATATTTTGCAAGGATGGTGGCAAAGGAAAGCCCGTGGGCACGGAAAAACACAGCCCCTGTGCCTGGCCTGGACCGTGGTAAGGGTCTTGCCCCAAAATGACCACTTTCACCTTGTCAAAAGGGCACAAGTCAAAGGCTCTAAAAATATTTTTAGGCGCAGGGTAAACCGGCCCCTTGGCATATTCTTCACGCACAAAGTCAGTGAGTGCTTTAAAGCCTGGTACCGCAAAGGCATCCTTCAATTGCTCTTTCCAAGATTCCTGAATACGTATCATAGTGCTATCATACAAAGCCCCTTTATAAAATGGAACCTCTTGCTTCCCGCCTCCGGCCGCTCAACCTCGATGAATACATTGGGCAGAGTCATTTAGTGGGCAAGGATCAGCCGCTCCGCAAGGCCATTGAGGAAAAACATCTTTTTTCCTTTGTGCTGTGTGGGCCACCAGGTGTGGGCAAAACCACTTTGGCTCGTTTGTATGCTCAGGCGGTGGAAGCCCAGTTTTACGAGCTTTCCGCGGTTTCTGCAGGTAAGGCCGATGTGCAAAAAATTCTAGATGAACCCAACTGGGGCCGGCCTAAAATTTTATTTTTGGATGAAATCCACCGTTTCAACAAGGCTCAACAGGATTTCCTCCTCCCGCATGTTGAAAAAGGCGAGCTCTTTTTGATCGGCGCCACCACGGAAAATCCAAGTTTTGAAGTCATCCCCGCCTTGCTCTCCCGCTGCCGAGTGTTCACCTTGGTTTCCCTGGATGAAAGCCAAATGGAGCTCATTTTGGAGCGCACAAAAATCCCTCTCACCCCGGAAGCCAAGCAAATCCTGATTTCCCTGGCCGATGGG
>JBIIKE010000074.1:0-3776 GCA_044233365.1 Bdellovibrionales bacterium
AATATGCTGCTGCACGTTCAAACTTAATAGATACGGATTCATAAAATAGTATTACGCATTACGATTGAATTAACCGTAAACCTTTTAATAATGAATCAACCGCATCGCTATACAGTTTCCATTCTTTTACCGCAACTCGCAGTTTTTTCTTGCCTTTTGCTGTAATACTGTAGTATTTTCGGTCGCGACCATTTTCGGCTTGTGTCCAATAACTCTTCACATATTTATCTTGCTCAAGCAAATGCAGTGCGGGATAAATACTCCCCTCTCCGTATTCTAATAATTCGTTTGTACGATCACGAATTTCACGAATCATTTCGTATCCATGCATGTCTTCTTTCACAAGAATCGCGAGAATAAGATGCTTGGTGTTGCCTTTGAGTAATTCTGGTTCAAATTTCATAGTATTTTAATACCTTAGGTTATGAGGTATATACCTTGTAACATAAGGTATGAGCAGGGTCAACAAAAGTTTTCCACAGTTTGCTGTTGTTTTGTTCTATTCGCGATTGCGCATGCACGGTATACTATATGTATCATTTTTAAGAAAGGGGGTGTTTCAAATGGCAACAAAGAAAAAAGCAACAAAAAAACCTGCGAAGAAAAAAGTTGTTCGCAAACCAGCTAAAAAAGCTGTGAAGAAAGTAGTAAAGAAAAAAGTAGCTCGAAAACCAGCTAAAAAGAAGGTGGCGAAAAAGAAGGTAGCGAAAAAAGTGACAAAGAAAAAAGTCGCTAAACGCAAACCAGCGAAACGTAAGAAATAGTCTTACATAAAAAATCGGACACGCTGTCCGATTTTTTATTTGAAACATTTTCTCTCACCTCCCCCCAATACATCTCACACTTTTATACAAACAAAAAACCCGGGACCTACCCGGGCTTTGTTCTTGAATCGTGAAGATTACAGGATTGCGTCTTTCGCTTGTTTTGCAACACGGAATTTCAATACAGTCTTTGCAGGGATCTGAATTGTTTCACCTGTTGCTGGGTTGCGGCCTTGGCGCGCAGCACGGTTTTGGAGAACCATTTTACCAACACCTGGCAATGTGCACATTCCGGCTTGTTTTGTTTCATCGTAGATAGTTTCAACAAGGAGTTCCCACATTGTTGTAACTTCTTTTTTACTCATACCTGACTTCTCAGAAAGATGAGCAACGAACTGACTCTTTGTCATTGGTTTTCGCATATGACTTCATTTAAGTTAATTAGCTGGGACTATTATAGCAAATCTGCCAAAAACCTCAAGAAAAAGGCAAAAAAGATATCAACAGGCGATTTGACAAGTTACTCTATTTGAGTGTGCCAATTTCAAAGGTCGCAAGTTGTGACCGAGCAGTACCACTATGCTGCCCTTCTCCACCTTGCGTCGCAAATAACTGTGTACCATCTTTTCCGCAGGCTTGTGTAATGACTTGGCCTCCAGGGTGACGTGCAATATATTTGCTAACATCATAGACTTTTCCTGAAATAGCAGTCCAACAATCTGCTTTTGTGTTATGTTTTGCGATGTCAGAAAGAGAAAAGGCGTTGCTCTCTGCTGCTGGTTCTTCCAAGCCAGCTTCAGCTTGATTAGCAGTAACAGTCACACCAGCGGTTGTATTCACGTTTGCAGCTGTGTTTGTGTTTACCTCAGTAACTTCAGTTGTATTTTCTGCTGTATTCACGGTCGCAGTGGCATTAGCCAGAGTAGCGGCTGTATCATTGGTATTGGTGTCAGCAGTTTTCCCGCACGATGCACCCATGAGCAATAAAACGCTGAATAAGCCGATTGAAAGTGTATATTTCATAAAGTATGTTATAAATAAGTGAAACTACAGATTATCATAACATATTCATCTTATGCTCACAAAAGCCCAAGAATCATTAATCAAACGCCTGCATACAAAAAAGGGTCGACGCGAAAATGGCCTATTATTAGTCGAAGGCGAAATTCCAGTCGCAGAAGCCAAAGAGTATATTGAATGGACATTTACCGGTAATGATAGCTTTAAATTTGAAACACTCGTTACAACGGAACATCCGCAACCGATTGCGGCTGTCGCGCGAATTCCGGAATGGACGCTCGATGATATTCAAAACCAATCTGTTGTTGTTGTGCTAGACGGAGTGCAAGATCCTGGCAATGTTGGGACATTGTTGCGTTTAGCATTGGCGTTTGATGGTGCGGTTGTCGCGATTGAATCAGCTGATATTACAAGCTCAAAAGTAGTGCGAGCAAGTAGCGGCGCACTATTTCATGTGCCATGGATGAGCATGACACGCGGAAAAGCCGTTGAATTTATTACTGCATTGGAACGACCGGTCTATCGAATTGAAAAACGACCAGAGAGTGTTGCATTGCAACAAGCCACAATCGCAAGCAGACCGGTGATTATTCTCGGATCAGAAGGTCATGGGATTACACTCGATGTTACTGGAACATCACTGGTGATTGAACACAATGATGCATTAGAATCACTCAATGTCACACACGCCGCTGCAATTGCGCTGTACTCAATTTTTACACGCTAACTTTTTTGGGCAATCACTTCCCAATACTGTCGTTTGTACACTTTTCCATTAAAGTGTGGGTGGCCGGTGACCTTCTGAACATGTAACTGTGTCCACTTACCTGTTTCAGACAATAACTCCATTAATTCTGCACGTGAAAATGGATGTTCGTCATGATTCATGTCTGGCATGCGGTATGACCCAGAATCTGTTGCGGATGGAAACTGTTTGAGGAGTTGTTTCGCATTGCTATCACCTTCTACTGCCAACGTGCGAATAATGACAAAACCGCGGGGCCTGAGGACGCGATTGATTTCTTCGAGTGCATGCGTACGGCCTACCGCATCAAACAAATGCAGCGCCATATTCATGATCACACAATCAAAATACGCATCACGCTCATCAATGCTCGCTCGCGCATTCCACTCAAACTGTTTGAGGTCGATTTTGAGATCATGCTCATGGGCAAGGGCTCGCGCCTGATCAATGGCGATACCGGAAATATCAAAACCGTGAACTGTTGCGCCGCGCTGAGCGAGATCTACAGCAAGCCTTCCAGTTCCACATGCAAAGTCTAAGATACGCTTGTCTTCAACGCGAAAATCATACTGCTTTTTCAATAAGCGCAATAATTTCAAGACCGATGGTTGCGCAGCCCCACTACCGGTCATCAATACGGGATTTGTATATTCACGATCCCAGGAAGATGTTTTCATACAGAATCTTTTTGTCCTGGAACATCAAACATTGACGGTTCAACTGTTTCATTGTTCAGATATCGCGCGATGCGATGCCCGCCGAAAATCGACGTGAGAATTCCAACGCCATTACACCCAAGGTTGTACAGCAAGCGTGGTTCAGTTGGCTCAGGCCCAACCCGCCGCATATTATTACGCGTGTAACCCATTAAGCCGTGCCATTGATAGGTATATTTTGGATCAACTGGCGCATCCACAACAGTTTCATGCAAAAAATCTGTAATTTCTTTTGTAGAAAGATCTCGATACGCCATATCTGGTGAATACTCACGATGATCTTCAAGATACTCTTCTGGTCCGCCAATGCAAATCAAATTATGTTTTTTATCTGCCTCCAATTCAAATGGTCGGCGCGTTAAATAAATATATGCCGGTGGCTCAGAATCACGTGATTGCGCTGACTCAACAAGCTCTAAATAACTCATTGCGGCCGGTGGTTGATCTTGCTCGTCTAAATATGCAGCCATGTACCCAATCGTTCCATGAATCATCGCGTGAAACTCTTTATTGAGACTTGGATTGCGGTCA
>JBIIKE010000075.1:0-3767 GCA_044233365.1 Bdellovibrionales bacterium
GACTTTTTGTAGCAGACCATCAGCAATATAGACCACCTCTTCAAATGTGAGCGGCTTAAAGACAACAATATTATCAAATCGATTCAAAAACTCTGGAGCAAACGTTTCTGACAATGATCCTCCGATGAGCTGTTGCTTAATTTGATCTGATGTGAGGCCGGCATTAAATCCATTTTGGATTGCTTGAGTTCCGGCATTCGACGTCGCGATGATCATGATATTACTCAAATCAATCGTGCGACCCGTTCCGTCTGTCAGCCGCGCATCATCCATCACTTGTAAAAATAAATTCAATACATCACGGTGGGCTTTTTCTAATTCATCAAGAAGCAGTAAACCAAACGGTTTCAAACGCACTGCTTCTGTTAAAATTCCCCGCTCACCATTTCCACCAATAAGTTTATACAGCGACTGTGGGGTTTGATATTCAGACATATCAATCCGAATCATGTTTTCTTCATTCCCAAAATACACCTCCGCAATGGTTTTTGCTGTTTCTGTTTTTCCAACACCCGTCGGACCCATGAACAATAAATTTGCAATTGGACGATGTTTATCACGCAACCCTTGGCGAGCGCGGCGCAGCGCTGAGGCCACAGCCTTCACTGCTTCATCTTGGCCGATAATCCGATCATGCATAATTTCTTCGAGGTTCAAGAGCTTCTGACGCTCATCTTCAGTAATGGCACTCACCTTCACATTTGTCTTTTGCGAAATCACCAGCGCGACATCGTCTTCAGCAACGATGGTATTTTCACCTTTTGTGCTTTCAACTGCTGAGGCAGTTTCGGCAGCAATATCAAGCGCTTTGGCCGGCAAATACCGATCTTGAATAAACTGAGTAGACAGATCAACAGTCGCCGCTACTGCCGCATAAGAGAAAAATACATGATATTTATATTCCATGCTGCCGGACTTTGCTTCCACAACTTGAATTGCATCTTCACGAGACATTTCATTCACTTGCACAACTCGGAAGCGTCTCAAAAGCGGACCTTTATTTTGAATAAACTGCTGATATTCTTGCGTCGTCGTTGTCGCAATCACTTTCACCAAACCTTGCGACATCGCGTTCATTAAAATTCCAGACACATCTTCAGAGCCAGAGCCTGAGCGCATGTTCACTAAATGATGCACATCTTCAATTCCAAGAACAATATTTCCAGCCCGCGAAATTTCAAAAATGACTTGCTGCATACGACCTTCAACCGCTCCAACGCCGCCAGCGTTTGCAATGAGCGCTCCTGGGTCTAACACGACAAACCGTTTATCTTGCAATTCTTCTGGAACATCTTCAGAGGCCATAATCTGCGCAAGGCCTTCAAGAATTGTCGACTTCCCGCCGCCTGGAGGTCCGACCAGCAAGACATGCGACACGCGATCTCGCAAAATTCGCAACACTTGTTCCATTTCTGTAGCACGTCCGATTAACGGAAAAAATGCACCACGCGCTGCTGCTGCCGTATAATCACTCGACAATGATTGCAATAACGGTGAAGGGCGCGCGGTCATTGCGCGATCCATGATGCCGTCTGGTTTTGAACCAGCTTTGCTTTTCCATTCACGATATTTTTCTTGCAATGTTTTTTGAATATGAATCCATTGCACACACGCTCGAATCATTGAGCTATCAACTTCTAAATCATAAAAAATTTCTGCAGCAAGTGGATCACGTAAAATCACAGCCACAAATAATTCCATGACATCAATGTGTTTGCGTTTTTGATCACGGGCTTCTTCGAAGGCAAAAAACAAAATCTGTTTGGCCTCAATTCCCATGTCTAGGCCTTCACCAACTTCAATGCCCTCTTTTCCAAACGCTGTACCAATACGCTCCATAATGGCTTCACGCGGCAACCCGAGACGCGCCAAAATAATTTTCGCTGATGTGCTTTCAAGTGTGGCCGCTAAAATATGCAGCGGCGTTACAACGTGATGGTTGAGCGATCGTGCTAAAGAATAAGCAGACTCAATTGCAACCAACGCCTCACCCGTGAAATACGGCGCCATATCAATTCGGTGCGAATGTCCAGTCTGATGATAGCCATCAAAGGTCCGATTCGCGGGATGTTTCCAATCTGCTTTTTCTTTCCATTCGTTCAAGGCTTTTTCAGAATAGCGAAAAGATTCATCTGATGCATTCTCAACTGAGAGCCGATAATACATAAACAAAAATGCGACACCGGCAATCCAAAACAACGCCATCGGCACTGACGGCTCAGTGAAAATTTCAATCAAGTCACCAGCATCACGCTGATTCACATAGGCCGCAGTTCCAAGACCGGCAAGGCCAAACAATATAATAATGAAGACCACTAACTTCAATCCCATTTGGGCGTAGCGCAATAATTTACGTTCAGCAATTCCCGCAGCGGTAATCGGCGTACCCCAAAACAACAATAAGCCATCAAACAAACCGTACATACTCGGGTGATCATGGCAATTGTGACAGCGAATGTGGTGGCGCGCTGGTGTAACAGAATACCCAAAGCCTAAACAGGCATCGCACGGCACAAATGTCACCTTGGATGGTGCGTCTTGCCCAGCTTGGGGATTGGAAATATCAGGCATATTTAAAAAGTGATTCCTGGAACCAGTGATAAATGAAATAGCACGTTATAGAGAATAACAATCGGCAAGGTGATCCAGATAGCGAATAAAAGTAATAAGATAGAAATGTAGAGGACTGAATAGACAGACAAAATTAAAAAGTGACCCATCCGAACATACAAACTAATCAGGCGGCCTGCAATATCATTTTGACCATACATTGGCGTGAACATGAACCTCAATAAAATCCGCAGATTGTATGCCCGAACAAAGCCGCCGACTTCTGTACCAATCTGTTTCAAGACGTTCAGCGCGCCGGCCGTATACCACCAAATCGGAAAATAGACGATGCTCCAGACAATGTCTTTCAAAACAAAACGAATTGGCTCAAACAGAAGGTTCATAAAGCGCTGGCACGTTCTTTAATCAAAGGCAAAACTACGTCAAGATACTCTTTTGCAGAATCATACGAGAGTTTTTCACGAGCGACATTAGGCACAAACCACTCCCCACCATCAACTTCAGTCGCATCTAACCCCGCGCCCGTTTCACCAACAACAACCATTGCAAACCACGCGACATGATGTTCATTGCCTTGTGGATCCGTGTATTGCATATCTGGCAACGATCCGAATATCTGTGCTTCAAATCCCGTTTCTTCACGAACTTCTCGCAGCGCCGCTTCTTCGAGTGACTCGCCAGCATCGATATGCCCCTTTGGAAATGACCAGTCATCATAACGATGGCGATGAATTAAAAAGAGTTCGATAACAGTATCGCGTTTTCGAATTAAAATTCCTCCAGCTTTTTGTTGTATTTTATGAGCCTGCTCCATGAAAGCAGTATACAACAAATTATGCGCAAACGGGAGTGTGTATATCAAGACTACACCCTAAGCGCGCGTTCACAGGCGTCGATGATTCGACTCGCCGTTTGTTCCCAAGAAAAGCGTTTGATATTCTCCAAACCCTTGCCAATCAAATTCGAGCGCAATTTTTGATCAGTGAGAATGGATTGCATGGCTCGGGTTAACGCATGAGCGTCTAACACATCAGTATATAACACTGAATCCTTGAGCACTTCTTGCAATGACGAATGAAAACCAGTAATCACTGGAACCCCATAGCGCTGGGCTTCAAGCGGCGGAAAACCAAAACCTTCAAACAATGATGGATAAATGCTGAGTGTCGCTTTTTGATACAACGCATCCAATAATT
>JBIIKE010000076.1:0-3759 GCA_044233365.1 Bdellovibrionales bacterium
CCAATGATCACTGAGTTTGAGTTTCAAAGAGCACAGGATATTTTGGATGGAAAGAGTTGGTCACGAGCGAGTAAGCATGAATTTGCTTTTACAGGCATGATTCAATGTGCTCAGTGTACTGGCATGATTACTGCAGAAGAAAAGACAAAGACGCTGAGCGATGGTTCATCAAAGACATATGTGTATTATCGATGTTCTAAGCGCAAAGGGCCGTGTTCACAAAAACCCATTCGCTTAGAGAATTTAGAAGAACAGATTCAAGCCGTTCTCAATGATATTTCTATCCCTAAAGCATTTGTTGAGTGGGCCATGGATTGTATTCGAGAAGAAAATGCAAAAGAATCAGATGCCCGTGTTTCTGTAATGCAGAATCATCGCAAGCAATACGATATTGTGATACGTAAGATTGATGGCCTCATTGATATGCGTGCAGGAAGTGAGATTACTGAAGAAGAATTTTCAGTTCGCAAAGCATCTTTGATGGCAGAGAAAGAAAGATTCAATAGTTTATTGGGACAGGATGATAATCGCGTGGATGAATGGTTAATGCATGTTGAAGACGCATTTACTTTTGCTGAGATGGCTGGGAGAGAGTTTCAGAATTACAGTCTGGTCAATAAAAAACAGGTTTTGGCGACACTTGGTTCGAACTTTGTGTTTAATGACGGAAAGCTCAGCATTACGAAGCGAAAACTGTTCGAGCCAATAGAGCAGGCTGCACGAGAGGTGAGAGCCATTCATAAACGGTTAGAACCGACGCAAACCCCTATAAAACAAAGAGACTTCAGTCAAATGTATGACAGAAGTCCCGTCTTGGGTGGCTAATGGGACTTGAACCCACGACCCCCGGTACCACAAACCGATGCTCTAACCAACTGAGCTATAGCCACCATAAATTGCGTGGCTTACTATACCAAAGTCAAAATAAAAATGCAATATTTCATTGCCGAAAATCAGGATTTCCAATAAACCAGGTCTGTAATACTTTGATTTTTTCTAATTGCACATCTCGTGAAAATGGATTTTCATTGAGCAACATCATGTCCGCTCGTTTGCCTGCAGTGAGGGAGCCGATGAATTGATCCATTCGAGAAAGTATTGCGCCCGCTGTTGTATACAACTCCACTCCTTCGTAAATAGAAATTTTTTGTATTGGTGTTAAGTCTTTTTTCGCACTTTCTGCAATGCAGGCAAATGGTCGTTTCATGTGATTTTCTGTTCCTGCAGCAACGATAATTCCGGCGTCAAACAGCGCACGAAATGGGTTGATGTTTTTTGTCCGTTCACCAAGTCTATCCGTAAACCGAAAACGATCTAATGCATATGATGGTTGCATCACAACTGAGATGTGTAATGCTTTGATCCGCGGAATATCCGCTGGCGCAATCAGCTCTGCGTGATCAATCCGAAATCGCATGTGACTCGAAGGATGATTTGCGATGTACTGCTGCACCGCGTCAATCGCATGTGTCACGGCTGCATCGCCAATGGCATGAAATGCAATATCTTGCAGTCCAAGCGCCTCTGCTTGTTCAATAATTTGTTGCATCACTTCAATGCTCGTACTTTCTATCCCATGCCCCTTTATCCCATCTGTATATGCATCATGCACATGAGCCGTGTGTTCATTGAGGTTGCCATCAGAAAAAATTTTAATCCCTGCAATAGTAAAATGCTTCCCAGTATATTTCAGATAGGATTGAATATCAGGATGTGTTAAGAGTGATTCATGGACAAAGACGACAACTTCAACAGGCAAGAGACTTGCTTGATCTAATGTAATATACGCTCTGAGCTGGTCGATGCTCATGACCAACATATCGTGAATGGTGGTTGTGCCATGTTTGCGAAGGTCTCGTAAAAACCGAGGAAGTAATGTCAGGAGTTCGTCGTAACTTGGAAATGTATGTTGTTGGACACGTCGAAAATCTTGTTCGCTGACAATGCCATTTTCGTGATCAAGTTTTTGGTCTTCTTTGTTAATCAGTGTGATTCCTGCGGAATTAATTGCGCCTTTTTGATATGATTCGTGGACAATAAATAGCGCAGCATCTGTTTGAATCGTATCAAGGAGGGCCGTGCTCAGCGTACCCCATAGTTCTTCATTCCAACCAAAAATAACATACCATTCACGTCCAGGGTGCGCATAAATATATTCAGTGATATGTAATTGGGCTTGTGCCCATGATTTAACGTTTGATAAATTTGGGTCACGGATCTCACGACAGAGTAGGGCGGGGTGGGTATGTCCATCAATAAATCCAGGAAATAAAAATCCACCATTGAGATCTTCGCGAATTGCGTTTGGAAACCGTTGTTGAATATCAGTTTGTGTGCCGACTGCTAAAATCATTCCTGCGCCATCGACAACCAATGCCTCAGCCCATTGGTCTGGTCGACCTTGATAAATATGTCCGTTTGTAAAAATCTGCATATGTATTCCTCCTCGCAGTTAATAGGAAGCGAGTATGATATCATCATACACATTTATTGAAACAATGGAAGGGTGTTTTTTGTAATGGTTGATATATTACCGATTGACTCGGTGGATAAAAACCCATAGCATACAGCGTACATTCGCTCTTTCAATTTTTTGTCCCGGTAGCTCAGTTGGATAGAGCACTAGCCTTCTAAGCTGGTGGCCGCACGTTCGAATCGTGCCCGGGACACAACTAGTATTAGTGAGATTCACACATGTCTCAGACAGACAACCAATTTTCGATTTGGCAGCAAGAGCACGTCGCAGGTGATTTTTTGCCATCTGAAACTGCCGATACACCACTTGATCCATCTGGAGGCGTAGTGGATTTTTTTGCGTTCCTCAAAGAGCGGGGTGTTGTAAGCGGAAGCGTCCTTGACATTGGCTGCGGGAAAGGGCGGAATAGTCTCTATGCAGCATCAATCGGTTTTTCTGTGACAGCGATGGATTTTGTTGCTGAAGCAGTTGACGGTTGCGTGGCTCAAGCAGCGTCGCGCGGTGTATCTGAAAATGTTTATGCAGTGCAACATCGAATGGATGAGGTGTGGCCATTTTCTAATAATACTTTTGACTTGATTATTGATTCATTTGCGACAATTGATGTCGATTCTGAAGCCGGCCGAATGATCACAATAACTGAAATGCATCGAACGTTGAAGCCGGGAGGCTACGCACTCGTTCAGGTTGTTTCAGCCGATGATGAATATGAAGCCGAACAAATTTCTGCACACCCCGGATCAGAATTGAATAGTTGTTATTGGCCAAATGGGAAATTTCAAAAAGATTACACAGCAGAAGAGCTTCGTGAAGTGTATGGGTATTTTGAGATTATGCATCTGGAGAAGCGTTCAAAGCCTGCAGTAAAAATGAACCGAGAATACACAGCAACAAATTATTGGATGATCCTACAAAAATGAACATACAGCTTCCATATTATATAGAGCAGACAATCAAGCGTTTGAATGACGCTGGATTTGAGGCGTACATTGTTGGTGGAAGCGTCCGCGATCTGTTGCGTGGTGTTGTCCCGCATGATTACGACATGACAACCAATGCCCGGCCCGAGCAGATTCAGGCAGTTTTTGAAGATACGCTCTATAACAATGCATTCGGAACAGTCGCGGTGCGGGTGACAGATGACGAGGGTATGCCACAAACAATTGAAGTGACACCGTATCGAACCGAGCAAGGCTATTCCGATGGGAGGCATCCCGATGTTGTGGAGTTTGGTGATTCATTGGAAGAGGATTTGAAGCGTCGTGATTTTACCATTAACGCGA
>JBIIKE010000077.1:0-3734 GCA_044233365.1 Bdellovibrionales bacterium
CATATTTCATATCTATGTATAATCCGAAAGCTTTGAAAATAAGCAGAGTTTCATGAATTTGGCTAAGAATCTGCAGGTTATTTTAGATTCCGTTCAAGTTCAAACCTTATCCGGCGCGTCTCAATGAGGGGCATAATACGGGAAGGTCATTTTTGCTTGTGTGCAGCCAAAATAGCCGCAAACAGCGAATTATCTATTATTAAACACAACGTGTGACAGCAACGAACGCTCAAATCAAATCAAACAAAAAAGGTTTTATTGAGGTCCAAGGTCTCGTGGAAGAAATGCTTCCCAACGCGGCGTTCCGGGTGACGCTTGAAACCGGACACGAAGTCCGCGCCATGCTCTCAGGAAAAATGCGGATGTACAAAATCCGCGTCCTCCCAGGAGATCAAGTAATTGTTGAAATGACGCCATACGACTTAACAAAAGGAAGAATTACAAAACGTCTCTAAGTATGAAAGTACAAGCATCAGTTAAAAAGCGTTGCAAAGACTGCAAAACAATCCGTCGAAATGGTCGCGTGATGGTTCTCTGCTCAAGCAACAACAAGCATAAACAACGACAAGGTTAATCGATACTCTATGGCACGAATTGCAGGGGTAACCCTCCCAAAAGATAAACGCATCGAAGTCGCATTGACCGCCATTTATGGTATTGGTCCTAAAATTGCGCAAAATATTATTACAGCAACAAAAGTGAATCCTGACACCCGCGTCAAGGATCTCACAGAAGAAGATACGCAAAAAATCCGTGAAGCTGTTGAACGCGGTGGTTTGAAAATTGAAGGTGATCTCAAGCGAGATGTCCTTGCAAACATCAAGCGCTTGAAAGAAATTGGTTCATATCGAGGGTATCGTCACTCACGTCATCTGCCAACTCGCGGTCAACGTACCAAAACCAACAATCGTACTACTCGAGGCAATGTCCGTAAAACCGCTGGCTCTGGTAAAGCCAAAGCAGCTCAAAAGACATAATCGTGAACATGAATCCTATGACTGAAGAAACGAAAAAACCTGAGGAAGAAGTGGTAGCTGAAGATGCTGCTGCGGCTCCAAAGAAGACGAAAAAATCGAAGAAAAAATCAGTGCCACGTGGTCGCGCGTACATTACTGCAACCTACAATAATACGATTGTAACCTTCACTGATCCAAACGGTAATGCAATTGCGCAATCATCTGCTGGTCGCTGTGGATTTAAAGGTCCAAAAAAATCAACACCGTATGCCGCTGGAATCATTGTTCGTGCTGCGGCTCAGAAAGTTCAAGAAATGGGACTGCGTGATGTTGATGTGTTTGTCAAAGGTGTCGGCAGTGGTCGCGATGGAGCAATCCGCGCGCTCAATGCACAAGGATTTAATATGTTGAGTATTCGTGATGTCACGCCAATCCCACATAATGGTTGTCGTCCGAAGAAACCCCGACGCATGTAATTGATATTGAATATATGGCAAGAAATTTACGACCAACCTGTAAAAGCTGCCGCCGAATTGGCGAAAGTGTTTGCGGTAAACAAAAATGCGCGGTGATTCGACGTCCTTTTATTCCTGGACAACATGGTCCAAAGCAAGGGAATCGTGCCCGCCTGACTGAATATGGTATTCAGCTTCGAGAAAAGCAAAAAGCCAAAGCCCATTATGGTATTTTGGAAAAACAATTCTATAACTATTTTAAACAAGCCGCTGCAGCATCTGGAAACACCAGTAGTCACATGATCGAGCTTCTTGAAACACGTCTTGATAACGCTGTGTATCGTGCTGGTTTTGCTGATACTCGTCGTCAAGCGCGTCAAATGGTGACTCACGGGCATTTTCTCGTGAATGGTCGCCGTTGTGATATTCCATCACGCCAAGTTCGCGTTGGTGATGTTATTGAACTCCGTCCAAAATCAAAAACGAGCAACCTTTTCACAGAAAAAGAAGTACCTGAAGCAGTTGCATCGTGGCTCTCCGTTGATCGAACGAATTGGAAAGTAACGGTGAGTAGCATGCCAACTGCTGAAGATTTTGAACAAAGTGTGGCAATGAATCTCATCATCGAATTTTATTCTCGATAATAATACGAACAAAAACGCATATGGATATTACATTACCAAACATCATCGCGAGCGAAGCGAAGGCGGAAAACCATGCGGTTATTACTGTGTCTCCATGCTATCCTGGATACGGTACAACACTTGGTAACGCGATGCGTCGTGTGCTGTTGTCTTCTTTACCAGGAGCTGCAGTCACTGCGATTAAAATCAAAGGAGTTGATCACGAATTTTCAACAATTGATCACGTAAAAGAAGATGTTGTTGAAATTATATTAAACATCAAGAACTTACGGTTTGTAGTTCATGGTGACGAACCAGTTGAAATTGAATTACACGCAAAAGGCGATGGTGTCATTACTGCAAAGCAGTTTGAAAAAAATGCACTGATCGAAGTTGCAAGCCCAGATGCGGTGATCGCAACAATGACTGATAAGGCTGGTGAGTTTCACTTGAAAGCAATTATCCAAAAAGGCCGTGGGTATATCCCAGTTGAAGAACGTGAAGGTGAAAAATTAGAAATTGGTTATATTGCGATTGATTCAATTTATACTCCAATCCGTAACGTAAATTTTCATACAGAAAATGTTCGTGTCGGTGAAATGACTAACTTTGATAAACTTTCATTAGACATTCTGACTGATGGTACTGTTTCACCAGAAGACGCTTTTGGAATGGCCGCAAATATCTTAGTTGAACAATTTGGTGTCTTGACTCGCGGGTTAACTGACGGAGTAGTTGAAGCAGATACTGAAGAAACAACTGATGAACCAGCTGAAACTGAATAATTATGAGACATCGAGTAAAAACCCCGACATTAGATCGAATTGCGAGTCAACGAAATGCATTGTTGAAAACACTTGCGATCTCACTTTTGACAAACGGGAAGATCAAAACAACGCCAGCAAAGGCAAAAGCAGTTCAGCAATTTGTTGAACCAATTATCACAAAAGGAAAGGTAAAGTCAGTACATACAATTCGACACATTGAATCAGTACTTGGCAATAAGAAAATGGCATTGCATGTTGTGAATTCTGTGAGTCCACGTTTTGTGGAACGACCAGGTGGATACACAACATTGATTAAAATGACAAACCGCAAAGGCGATAACGCAGAGCAGGTGATTGTCCAATTTGTTGAATAATGACGCATATGAAAAATATTGAACGACACACACACGTTATCGATGCAACAGACCAAGCAATGGGTCGCTTAGCGACACAAATTGCTGGACTCCTGCGCGGTAAGCACAAGCCATCATTTGAGCAGCATATTGATTCTGGTGATATTGTTGTTGTGAAAAATGTAAAATACATGAAACTTTCTGGAAAAAAACTTGATCAGAAAGTGTATCATCGCAGCACATTACATCCAGGTGGTATCCGTACAACATCTGCAAAAGAATTGATGGAAAAGGATCCAGGAAAAATGCTGAAGATGTCTGTTCGCTTGATGTTGCCAGAAACTCGTTTGCGCACAGATCAGCTCAAGCGCTTAAAGATTGAATCATAATTGTTATGGAAAAAGGAACTCTGACTAAAATGAAAACAACCAAGAAACTTCCATATCAATACACCGTTGGTCGTCGAAAAACGGCGACTGCACGTGTTCGGTTTTACACTGACGGGAAGGAAGATAACGGTACAATGATTATCAATGAAAAACCGATCAAAGACTATTTTTCTGTTGCGGAAATTGATGTC
>JBIIKE010000012.1:0-14570 GCA_044233365.1 Bdellovibrionales bacterium
CGTTATGATGCCGTGCGTGTGACATCGGAATATTGCGCTGCCCTTCTGTTACAAATACCACACCAAGAATGGTGATGAAGCCAACAACAAGGAATGCAAGAACAGTTGGGATTTGTGATGAATCAAACGTGATAAACACCTGCTGCAAGCTCGTTGGAAGTCCCGCAATAATACCAGCGAAGATAATCAACGACACACCATTCCCCAATTGTTTTTCAGTGATTAATTCGCCGAGCCACATCAAGAAAATTGAACCAGCAGTGACTGTTGCAATCGCCACTACCCAATCCATTATAGACATTGATGTCGACAAAATGGTATTACCCGACGCGGTTTGTAATAATGAAATTGTTCCAAAGCCTTGCAGAATTGCGAGTGGTACGGCAGCATAGCGTGTGTACTGCTGAATTTTTTGTTGACCGCTTGCACCTTCTTTTGCCATTTCATCCAGTTGCGGAATCACCATTTGCAGCACTTGGAAAATAATCGACGCGGTAATATATGGACCAACGCCCATCATCACAATCGAAAAATTTTCCAGTGCACCACCAGAAAATACATTGAAAAATCCGAGGACTTGATTCTGCTGAAACAACGAAGTTAACGCATCAGCATTGACACCCGGAATAGGGATGTGCGCTGCGACGCGAAAAATAACTAACAACGCAGCAATAAAAAGAATGCGGTTTCGTAAATCGCGAATTGACCACATCTTTTGAATCGTCTTCCACATATGTCTACTCTACTATTTTTTTAGTCATTTTTCAAGGCAGAAATACTGCGAACGATTTTATTGTTGGCATGAGGTGGAATCGAGATTTTGAGACGACGTTTACTGAGTGACGACGGCAGACCTGCAGTCAAGCCTAGCGCCAGTCGTCGAAAAATACTCGCCGAAGCCAGCAAGCACAAACTATTTCTTGTCTGCAGTCTTCACTTTCGCTGGACGAACATATTTCTTTGAAGGAATCTGTTCAATTGTTCCACCAACTTTAGTGATCGCTTCTACAGCTGTTTTTGAAAAGCGATGTGCCGTTACGGTCAATTTCTTTTTCAATTCACCATCGCCGAGAATTTTCACGAGGGTACCTTTTTTTGGAATCAAACCAGCTTCAAACAAGGCTTCAACAGTCACAGCTGCACCATCTTTAAAATTTTCTTCGAGCTGACTAACATTCACGCCGTAGAGCTTCGCATGCATTGAAGTAAACCCACGATTTTTCTTCAATTTCAAAATCGTTTGTTTCAAACCACGCAGTTTCAAACCGCCTTTACCACCAGAACGTGCTCGTTGGCCTTTCATGCCGCGGCCAGAATAATTTCCAGATGAACTATTACCACGTCCAACACGAATTTTTTTCTTACCACTTGTTTTTGGGAGTGTGTGAAGTTCTAACATATTATTCAGCTTGTGTATCCTTGAGCTGCTTCTTCATTGCATCTTTGGTTGATAGAGATCCCAATGCTTCAATAACAGCTGCAAGGTTATTAATCTTATTGTTTGACCCTTTCATTTTTGACACGATATTTTGCACACCAGCCATTTCAAGAGCCACACGAACGGCACCGCCAGCAATCAATCCTGTACCTTCTTTCGCTGGTTTCAAGAGCACAATCGCGCCTTTACTACGATATTCAACAGTGTGTGGAATTGAACCTTCAACGATCGGCACTTGAATCAGACGTTTTTTCGCGTAGTTTGTCGCTTTTTGGACAGCTAATTGGACATCAGCACCTTTTTTCACGCCCATTCCGATTCGACCTTTTTTATCACCAACAATCACGCAGGCACGGAAACTCATACGTTTACCACCAGCCATCACACGTGTGACACGAGCAAGGTCAATAATTTTTGATTCAAATTCATCTTGTGGCTGGTCATCACGTCGACCGCGTCCACCGCGACCACGACCATCTCGGCCGCCACCACGTTGATCACCACCGCGTCCACCGCGACCACCTTGGCCTGTGCGTTGATCACCACCGCGACCGTTTCCTCGAGGACGGCGAGTATCACCAGCTGGACGTGCGTCTGCTACTGGAGCTTTCGCTTCAGCTGCTGCGTCTGTTTTTGGAGTTGTTGATTCTACTTGTTTTTCAGTCATAGTATTCACATCTAATATTAGAAGACGAGCCCTCCTTCGCGAGCACCATCTGCTAGCGCTTTCACGCGACCATGATACAAGAATGAACCGCGATCAAATACAACAGTTGTGACAGATTGTTTTTTCGCAAGCTCAGCAATTGTTTTTCCAACAGCCATCGCCTTCTCTGTTTTTGTACCTTTTTCATTTCGGTCATCAGCATATGCCAATGTCTTACCGTTCACATCATCAATAAGCTGACAAGAGATGTGCGCGAGAGTACGGGTAACGCGCAAGCGTGGTCGCTCTGCGGTTCCAGAAATACGCGCGCGTGTACGATGAGCGCGGCGATATTTTTTGAATTGTTTGTGTGCATTCGTATTCATATGTGTTCAAATTACGCCGCTCCGGCTGCTTGTTTACCTTGTTTACGGCGAATGATTTCTTCAGAATACTTAATACCTTTACCTTTATATGGTTCTGGTTTTCGAATCTTGCGAATATTACTCGCAACTTCACCAACAAGCTGCTTATCAATACTTGTCAGTTTTAAAGCATTTCCATCCACTTCACCTTTAATACCTTCTGGAAGATCAACGATTACTGGATGAGAATACCCAGCTTTTACAGTCAATTTTTGACCACTAATTTGCCAGTTATAACCAACACCATTAATTTCTAAAACGATTTCATATCCGTCAGTCACACCAACAATCATTCCACGAAGCAATGAAGCTACTGTTCCCCACATCGCTTTTTGGCGTTTGTTTTCTGGATCTTTTACAGAAGTTTGAATACCCTCTTCAACTTTTTCCATTGTTACCCAAGGGTGCATTTCTTGTTTGAGCTCTCCTTTCGGGCCTTTGACTGTGACAAGATTGTCAGCAATCGTCACGGAAACACCCTCTGGAACTATAATTGGTCGTTTTGCAATACGTGACATAGGCTTAGAAAATTTCACACACTACTTCACCACCCAACTTTTGGGAGCGAGCTTTCTTATTAGTCATCAGTCCCTTCGATGTCGAGATAACAGCAATTCCGAGGTTGTCATACACATATGGTAATTCGCCAGCTGGAACATAGACGCGGCGGCCAGGAGAACTGATGCGGCGCAATGATTTAATAGTCGCCACGTTACCAGCGTATTTTAATTTCACGCGCAAGACTGGTCGGCTCGCGACGGTTTCATCTTTTTCTACACCAGCAACATACCCTTCTTCCGCAAGAATGGTTGCAAGTCGAAATTTAAGATTACTATATGGAATCTCAACTTCTGTTTTGTGTGCCCCGAGTGCGTTTTTGATGCGGGCAAGCATGTCTGCAATTGGATCTGTCATCATATGTTTACCAGCTTGATTTCTTAATTCCAGGGAGTGCACCTTGTTCTGCTAATTCGCGGAAGCAAATGCGGCAGAGGTCAAAGTCACGCATATACCCATGAGGTCGTGAACATTTCCAACAGCGGCGGACGATCCGAGTACTAAACTTCGGGTTGCGTCGGGAACGTTCTGATTTAACTCGTTGTGATGTTTTTGCCATACTGTTGGTTAGCTCTTTTTCTTAAATGGGAATCCGAAGGCTTCTAGCAGCGCTCTTCCCTCTTCATCTGTTTTTGCTGTCGTCACAATATTGATCTCCAGTCCAACAATTTTTTCAACTTCATCTGAGGCAATTTCTGGAAAGACAATGTGTTCACGGAAACCGATACTGTAATTACCTTGACCATCAAACGCTTTGTCAGACAGACCTTGGAAATCTCGAACACGTGGCAAGGCAACATTCATGAGTTTATCAAAAAATGCATACATTCGTTCACCACGCAGCGTCACTTTGCCACCAACAACCATGCCTTCACGAATTTTAAAATTTGAGATGGATTTACGAGCCAGTGTTTTTACCGCTTTCTGGCCAGTGATCCGTTCAAGTACACTCAGCGCTTCCTCAGCATATTGAGGATCTGACAATGATTTACCTAAACCAACATTCAGCACAATCTTTTCGAGACGTGGTGCTGCCATTGGATTCTTGGTACCGAGCTTTTCTGCGAGCTTGGGCAAGATCTCTTTTGAATATTGTTCCTGTAATCGATTCATATAATTCTATTCAACGTTTTTTTTCTTGCTCGGAGCCGCTTTCTTGGCTGCTGGTTTCTTCTCTGTTTTTTCAGCTTTTGACTCTTCTTTCTTCACTGGCTTGCGACTCTTCGATGGTTTGACGAATCGAACCTTGGTCGTTGTACCATCTGCTGCTTTCGTAATCTTCTGCCCAACTCGTCCTGGTTTTCCAGTTTCTTCATCAATCAACATCACGTTACTGACATGGATTGGTGAAAAATATTCAATCCGTTGACCTTTCTGATCTTTCTGGTTGGTCTTCATGTGTTTCACGCTTTTGTTTACACCATCAACAACCACTAGTCCGCGAGCAGCGATTACTTGAGAGACAGCACCGGTTTTGCCACGGTCTTTTCCAGTCAGCACTAACACACGGTCTCCAGTTTTGATTTTCAATTTCATCTTTTTCATATGTGTGTCATTACAATACTTCAGGCGCCAACGACGCAATTTTATTATAGCCGGCGTTTTTCACTTCGCGCGCGATCGGTCCAAAAATACGCGTACCTTTTGGCTCACCATTCTTATCAATAATCACACATGCGTTTTCATCGAAACGAATGTATGTGCCATCTGGACGACGAGTTTCTTTCCGAATACGGACAACAACAGCATCATGGACTTCTCCTTTTTTCACAGCCGCGTGTGGTGACGCTTGTTTGACTGTTACTTTAATAATATCACCAAGACCAGCATAGCGACGTTTGTAGCCATTTTTGACTTGAATTGTTTTGACGAGCTTGCCACCAGAGTTATCGGCGACATGTAGCATTGTTTCGGATTGGATCATACAGGTTTTTGAACAGTTGAAATGACTCTCCAGCGCTTTGTTTTACTCATTGGTCGGCACGGTACAAACTCAACAGTATCTCCTTGCTTAAATTCATTACGCTCATCATGTACATGAAATTTTGTGGTTCGAGTGTAGAGCTTGCCGTAGAGATGATGCCGTAACTTTCGTTGAACCGCGACGACGAGGGTTTTGTCACCTTTGTCAGATACGACAACTCCCACGAATGGTTTCTGCGATTTTTTTTCTTGAGTCGTTGTCATATATTATTGTTCAATCTTGGTTCGTTGGTTGAGTTCGTGGAGGAGCTGAGCGATGCGTTTGCGAGTTTGCTTGATAACGTGGACCTTTGTGAGTTTCATGGTTGCAACATCGAAGCGTTGTTGTTGCAGTTCCCCGCGGGCCTGCGCTAAATCTTTTTGCAGCACTGCGGTGTCCATATCTTTGAATTCATTGTTTTTCATATTCAGCTATTTCTTAATGAATTTTGTCTTCACCGGAAGTTTGTGAGCGGCAAGTCGGAAGGCTTCACGCGCTTGCTCTTCTGACACACCATCGATTTCAAACAGGATTGTTCCAGGTTTTACATTCACGACATAGTGGTCAACGCCACCTTTTCCACCACCCATGCGGATTTCACCACCTTTAAGGGTTACTGGTCGTTGTGGGAAAATACGAATCCAGATTTTACCGCCACGTTGCACGAAGCGAGTCATGGCACGACGAGCAGCTTCAATTTGACGCGCCGTTACACGAGAACTTTCCATTGATTTCAAACCGAAACTCCCAAATGCAATATCAGTTTTGCGGGTCGCAACAACGTCATCGCGTGTTGGCGGATTATGCCATTTTCGGTGTTTAACTTTTTTTGGAATCATCATATGCGTTCAAACTAAGCGGTTTTTTCAATATCAGCCTTTTTGCGAAGTGTTGTTTTACCGGCTTCACCACTTGGCTTCGCAGTCGCTTTTGCACGGGTTGCACCAGCTGCTGTTCGGCCAGCAGTTGCAGCTGGGCGACGTCGTGTGTCTGAACCGCCACCTGTGCGGCCATTTGACCGATGTGTCCGTTTGCCAGCTACCGCTTCTTCTTCTGCAACATCATCACCAAAACTATCACCAGTATAGACCCAGACTTTCACGCCAATAATACCGTACATCGTTTGCGCAACACCGCGAGAATAATCAATCTTCGCACGCAATGTATGCAGTGGAAGACGACCACGATTGACTTTTTCTGTGCGCGCAATATCTGCACCATTCAACCGACCAGACACTTGGATACGAGCACCCAATGCACCAGCACGCATCACTTGTTCAATCGAACGTTTCATCGCACGACGGAATGGGACACGAGCCTCCAGTTGATCGCGAATCCCTTGATAAATCAATTCAGCTGAAATATCAGCATCGCGAACTTCTTGGATACTCATTTGAATTTGCATTTTTTTGCTACCAAAGAGCGTCTTCTTCAACTCTTTCTTGGTTTCTTCGATCAACGCTCCACCACGGCCAATGACGACACCAGGCTTACTTGTATGAATAATGATCGTTGTTTGCTCTGGAGTGGATCGTTCAATATCAACGCGAGATACACCGCTATCTCGAAATTTCTTTTTCAAAAACCGACGAATCAACACATCTTCTTTCAATAAAGCGGCATACTGATTACGCGTCGCAAACCAACGAGACGGTGACGTAAAGGTGGTCACTTGGCGGAATACTTTTGGATTAATCTTTTTTCCCATAGTTTTCTCGTTAGTTCTTTGTGGTTTTCTTAGGCGCCGTCTTTTTTGCTGCTGGCTTCTTTACTTCGGTTTTGGCTTCTTTTGCCTTCACTTTCTTCGGTTCTTGGCTTTTCAGTGTCACCCGAATGCTGCTGGTCCGTTTGCGAATCATGGCCGCTCGCCCAAACGCACGAGCTCGAAACCGTTTAATCGTAAATCCTTCATCAACCGCAATTTCAGCAATGACTAATGTTTCGTCAGCAAGCTTATAATTATGCGTTGCATTGGCAGCCGCAGAATTAATCAACTTCAAGGTTGGCTCAGCGCCTTTCTTGTTCATATAGAGTAACGTCCGACGCGCATTGGCGACTGACAGACCGCGCACTTCATCAACAACCAAACGGAGTTTCCGTGGGCTGATGCGAAGGTTTGTAACAGATGCTTTAACTTCCATAAAATTCTATAATTAGGCGTCTTGCGCTTTACTAATCTGCGCTTTCGCAGCGGCTGCTCCAGCAGCAGCCTGATCTTTCGCCATTTTCCCACCATGCCCCTTAAACGTACGAGTTGGAGAAAATTCACCCAGTTTGTGGCCAACCATATTTTCCACAACATACACATCAATAAAGTTGCGACCATTATGCACGCCAAACGTCATACCAATCATTTCTGGAACAATCGTTGAGGATCGTGCCCAAGTTTTGATGGTTTTCTTTTCATCACCAGCGGCTTTTGCTTTCTGGACCTTGTTCATCAACTTTGCGTTAACGAATGGACCTTTTTTGAGACTTCGACTCATATAATCATTCAATTACTTACGGCGTTTTTTACGTGGGCTGACAATAAACATATTGGAAGCCTTGGTCTTGCTGCGAGTTTTGACACCCAATGCTGGTTTTCCTTGCGCAGTTTTTGGATGTTTCAAACCAATTGAGTTACTCGCTTCACCACCACCATGTGGATGATCCACTGGATTCATCACTTTACCGCGAACAGTTGGACGAATACCACGATGGCGCATACGACCAGCTTTCCCCCAACGGATATTTCCCCAATCTGGGTTACTCACTTGACCAACAGACGCACGACACTCTTCAGGAAATTTACGGATTTCACCAGAGCTGAGTTTAATCAACACCATACCAGCATCAGTAGACATCAATGTTGCACTTGAACCAGCTGACCGTGCGAGCAATGCGCCATGGCCTGGTTTTAATTCAATATTATGAATCTGCGTTCCAGTTGGAATGTGCTTCAGTGACATGCGGTTTCCTGGAACGAGATCAACCGTTTTCGTTGCTGACACGATTGTGCTGCCCACCTTCATTCCATCTGCTGCGACGATGTATGAGCGATCGCCTGGTCCGTATTCAATCAACGCAATGCGTGAACTGCGATTTGGATCGTATTCAATTGCGACGATTGTTGCAGGTACATCAAAACGCTCTTGTTTGAAATCGATCACACGATATCGTCGTTTCGCACCGCCGCCTTTATGGCGAACAGTAATTTTTCCTTGGTTATTTCGACCACCTTGTTTTTTCAACGGACGAGTCAGTTTTTTATCAGGTGATTTCTTTGTAATATCGGTAAACGCGTCTCCTGATGAGATGCGGCGGCCGGCTGAGGTTGGTTTGTACTTTTTAATTGCCATATGCGTTTAGGAAAGTGCTTCATACACATTAATGGTCTTACCGGCTGGAAGTGACACAACGGCTTTTTTCCAATCTGACCGTTTGCCAATTTTGTTGTTCCAACGAATCTGTTTTCCGTACATGTTCATCACGCGAACCGCTTTTGGTTTCACACCATATTGCGCTTCAACCGCTTTCGCGATTTCAGATTTATTTGCACTGCGTGCAACCATGAACACATATGTACCAGTCAAGGTCGCTTTTTCAGTAACAAGCGGACGAATCAAGACACGAGCGTGTGATGCCATTGGGACAACTGTCGTTGTCGCGACTGTTGCCTTCTTGCCTTTTGCTGCTGATTTTTTTGCAGCAACTTTTTTGTCATCAACAACAGCCGACGCATCAGATGCTGCTGTAGCTGTTGGAGTGGTTTTTCGTAATCGGTCAAAGATACTCATAACTATTTGCTTAACTGAGTAATAATGGCATCAATTCCCGCATTGTCGACAATCAAATACCGGTGTTTTAACAAGTCACGGACATTCAATGATGTTGCCAGAACAGTGTTTGTGCGAGGAATGTTACTGGCAGCGCGTGTCAGAACAGGGTTTGATTTTTCCGTTGCAACAATCGCTGGACGGCTTTCTGCAACAGTCGCCAATAATTTTGCGATTTCAGCTGTTTTGCCAGTCGCTTTTTCAAACGAATCAACGATAATCAAACGACCCGACGCAAGTTTATCAGTCAGCACCATGCGAATCGCTGCTTGTTTTTCTTTCTTGTTGATTTTCAATTCTGGGTTTTTTGTGTTGCGTGGACCAAATGTCACACCACCACCAGACCATAATGGAGAGCGAGATGAACCTGCTCGAGCGCGGCCAGTTCCTTTTTGCTTCCATGGTTTTTTTCCACCACCACGCACTTCTGAACGATCTTTTGTGTGTGCATATGGAATAAACGCATTGGCCATTTGGGCGCGTGATACAGACTGGATCAATTCAGGCTTCACGACAACGCCAAACACCGCTTCTGGCAATTCACGTGTACCAGCTTCTTTTCCTGTAATGTTGTAAATTTTTGTATTCATATGCGTTAGGCGTTCTTAGCAGTACTGATATACACAATCGCTCCAGCAGCGCCTGGTACAGCTCCTTTGACAGTAATTCGGTTATTGACCGCATCAACACTCACGACTTCTAAGTTCTTTGCTGTTGCGCCAATGTTCCCCATTTGACCACCCATTTTCATGCCTTTAAATACTTTTTGTGGTTCACCCGCACCAATCGAACCTGGCATGCGGAGTTGATCTTTATGACCATGGGATGCTTTTCCACCTTTGAAACCATGTCGTTTCACAACGCCGGCAAAACCGCGTCCAATGGAAACGCCACTGACATCAACCATGTCACCGGATACAAAAATATCCGCTGCGATTGTCTGCCCGCGTTCATATGCGGCGTCAGATTTTTCAGTGCGGAATTCTTTTAAAACTGCGAATGTACCAAGATCTTTCGTGTGACCCAAGACAGATTTGCTAATATTCTTGGCTTTGCGTGTGCCAAAACCAACTTGCACGGCCTGGTAGCCATCAGAATCAGTAGACTTTACTTGCGTAACGACAACAGGGCCGGCCTGGAGGACGGTTACTGGAATGACGCGACCGTCTTCCAAATATTCCTGAGTCATTTCGACTTTCTTTGCAATGAGAAATTTCATAGTGTATTGAATGCTTACAAAAAAACCGTCATGTTTTTACACTGTGCTTGCCTCTTGCGAGTAAGCACGACCCAAATACATCACGGTTCTTTCCTCTGAATTGTGTGTAAATGTATGGATAGTGTGTAGAAACTCCGTATGCTTT
The DNA here is from genome assembly GCA_044233365.1 of Bdellovibrionales bacterium. Classification (GTDB taxonomy): domain Bacteria; phylum Patescibacteriota; class Patescibacteriia; order UBA9570; family XYC2-FULL-38-9; genus CALKUP01. The sequence continues at coordinate 10,213 of JBIIKE010000012.1, forward strand.
AGCCTAATGCTTGATGATTTCCCTCTTTTCAGACGGATCTTTTCAAGACAGCAGACAAAAACGTTTTTCGATGATTTTGTAAAGCAATTTAATGCTTATCAGTTTTACATCATCTTCATTTCAATGTCAACCCCTGAAGGGAGATTGAGATTGGAGAGTTCTTCGATCGTTTTGGCTGTCGGATTGACAATATCGATCAGGCGCTTGTGAACGCGCATTTCATACTGATCGCGGGCAGATTTGTGAACAAAAGTCGAGCGGAGTACTGTGTAGGTGGTTTTTTCCGTTGGAAGTGGGACCGGTCCTACGACTTCAGCACCCGTGCGGGTTGCAGTTTCAATGATTGTTCGGGTTGACTTATCGATAATCTTGTTATCGTATGCACGAATCTTCACGCGAATTTTTGATGCCGCGGCTTGTTCTGTGGTTGCTGTTGTGTTCTTTGGTGTAGCCATGGTTTCTAAAAGAAGGAGCTTGCCGTCTCTCTCCCCCGGAAATCCGAGGGAGAGGGGCAATTGGAATTAGATAGGATTATGCAATGATTTTGACAATAACGCCGGCGCCGACTGTTCGACCACCTTCACGAATCGCGAATCGTTGTTTTTCCTCCATCGCAACTGGTTTTCCAAGTTTCACAGTGAATGTGATTGTATCACCAGGCATCACCATTTCAGTGCCTTCTGGTAATATCACTTCACCTGTTACATCTGTTGTACGCATATAGAATTGTGGTTTGTATCCACGAGTGAATGGTGTGTTTCGACCACCTTCATCTTTACTCAAGATGTATACTTCAGCTTCAAATTCAGTATGTGGAGTGATTGTTCCTGTTTTTGCCAATACTTGACCACGTTCCACATCTTCTTTCTTTGTACCGCGAAGCAATAGACCAGCATTGTCACCAGCCAAACCTTCTGTTAACTGCTTGTTAAACATTTCGATACCAGTAACAGTTGTTTTTGTTGTATCAACCAAACCAACGATTTCAACTTCTTCATTGATGTTGATCTTACCACGTTCGATACGACCTGTTACCACTGTTCCACGACCTTCAATTGAGAAGATGTCTTCAACTGGCATCAAGAAATCACCGTCAACAGCACGTTCTGGTTGTGGGATGTATTCATCCAACGCTTTCAACAATTCTTGGATTGGTTTTGCTGCTTCTCCTGATGGATCTTCAAGTGCTTTCAATGCTGAACCACGGATTACTGGAGTTTCATCACCAGGGAATTCGTATTTCTTCAATAAATCACGGATTTCTTCTTCAACCAACATGAGAAGTTCTTCGTCTTCAACCATGTCACATTTGTTGAGGAATACAACGATGTATGGCACACCAACTTGACGAGCAAGCAAGATATGTTCACGAGTTTGTGGCATTGGGCCGTCTGTTGCAGAAACAACGAGAATAGCACCATCCATTTGAGCAGCACCAGTGATCATGTTTTTCACATAATCAGCATGTCCTGGACAATCAACGTGCGCATAATGACGATTTGCTGTTTCGTATTCTACGTGTGATGTATTAATGGTAATACCGCGTTCGCGTTCCTCAGGCGCGTTATCGATATCAGCAAAATTCTTCTGTTGGGCTTGGTTACCCATTGCGTTTGCAACAGCCAAAATAGCTGCTGTTGTTGTTGTTTTACCGTGGTCGACGTGACCAATGGTACCCACATTTACATGTGGCTTGGAGCGATCAAACATGTCTGCCATACGAATGACTTATTGTTACTTAAATATAATATGAAGGCCGCAAAAATTACGGGCTTATTAGCTAGCGTATTCTACAGATTCTTTGGAAATGTGTCAAATACTGAAAAAGGTGTTAGAGTGTCTGTAAATCATTATTTATCACTATTCTGTATGGAAGAGGTTCACTCAGTCAAACAACCCAACGCAACAAACCCCATTGTCTCTGCAAATCACACTCCGCTTCCTTCTGCGTCTGAATTATTGAGCGCGGCATGGGAATTATTCAAGAAAAAATGGCTCCTTGCAATTGGAATCGTTATTGGACCGATGGTGATTGACAGCCTTATCTCACAAATAACCGGAGACTCATTCTTACTCAATATTATTTCATCAATTGCCTCAATGGCACTGAGCATGATCGGCATTGCGCTGGTACTGCGATTTGTTCGTGGCGAAATCATTGACTCAACAACCCTTTTTAATCGATTTTCATTGAACCGATTCTTACAATATGCTATTGGGTCAATTGTAATGGGCGTTGCGGTGCTTATCGGCCTTGTATTATTTATTGTTCCTGGCATCTACATTGGGGTACGCTTGAGCTTTACCCTCTTCTTGATCGTTGATACTGAGATGGACTTCATGACGGCACTCAAAACCAGCTGGGCAATGACAGAAGGTCGTGTTCTCGAATTATTCCTCCTTGGATTGATTGTCGGTGTTATTCTCTTACTGCTCACTATCGTCACTCTCTTTATTGGCATTCTCGCGACTGCACCTGTTGGCTCAATTGCCGGAGCATTGCTGTACAACAAATTAAAACCAGCAAAAACCTAGCCTTGACGAAATTATTCAGATTTATTATGATATTTTTGCCCTGCTAGAATTACTTTATTGAGGAGCGCGAGGGCTCATTGATGCTAACGCCAAAAAAGAAAAGGGTGACTCTAGCAGGGCACCTTTTTTATTTTATTTCATTACCTTTTACACTCCCTCCTACTTCAACAAGCAAGTGAATATATCTTCGGTACTTTTCAGCTTTTTCTATGGAAAGCTGGCTTATACTTTTTATCATTTTTTCTTTACCCACCTTCTTATTTAAAGAAGATGTGCAAAGGAAAATGCAGGAGAAGCGACGTTGTAGAACGTGCCTCTCCTGTTAGAACAGATGTGTGCGCTGATCCGCGTAACTGAAGTAGGATCGAGGCGACCCTTCCTCAGCGTCGCACCATCCGCTCACGACCATGTGATCAACGAAAGTCAACTCAAACTGCTTGCAGAAATCCCGCAAGAGCCCAGTGGTATCGTCGTCCTGATGTGATGGATCACACGATCCCCTTGGATGGTTGTGCGCTATGAGAAGGCCAAAGGCGTTTGCCTGGTAGGCCTCCTCATAAAAACCTTTTGAACCAGTGTTACACTATATTTTTCAAAGCGAGGAGACCATGAAAACTCTTCTCAAAGGGGGAAAAAAGACGATGCGCTCTGGCAGGTCACTTTTTTTATTGATAGAATTATTCGGTATTCAACCATGTTCCTCTCCGCACCTTTGTCTGTATGCAAAAGATACTGAAAGGAACATGGAGGAGAAAACATACTGTGCGATCACAGACTGTCTTCTCCTGTTTTTGCTAGCCCATTGCGAGCAAGAAAACTACCCCACCCGTTCCGTGGGCCAAACATTGAATGTCCAGGTTGGCGCAGGAGCGTTGAAGAACAGGTGTTCGATAAGCTCGCGAACAGCCGCCTCAGCAGGCGGTCGGAAGCGGTTAATGTACTCATTGAACGCTTCCTCTTCGTTCCACTTTGAAGGCTGTCCAGCAGCGGCGTATCCTGCCATCCGGCCAACCAGATGAAGCGTATGGAAGATTCCCTTCCGTTTCTTCACCTCGGCGATGACAATGCGCCCTTGATAGTCAGCAAGCACGTGCATAACCGCTCCGGCCACGTGGTCTGCGAGCTTGGCGGAGAATCTCCCAGCGCTATTCATGCTGTACACCCCCATATTGGAGATGACAGTCAACTTGGACAGGAGCCTGCCTGCCGCCAAGGGTTCCAGTGCCAAGGTCGGACCTGCCCCGACCCATATCTTCCGCCGCAGCAGTTGGTGCGGCGCATAACGCTCGAGCAGCTTGACAATCCCCTGCTCAGGGATCATTCCACCACTCTGATCCTCGCCGATGTAGATCGGCTTGAGGATCGTGGACAACTCTCCACTCGCATCGATTGGGTCGAAGTGAGTGCTCTCGCTCGTGGTCGAGACGCGCCACACTCGACCCAGTTGGTCGACATATCTATCGTTCAACGCCCCCTTGCCCTTGTGCTTCTTCATGCCCATCGTCCGGACAGGGCCAGCTTGATCGCCAGGAAACGACCATGGACTGAACTTGGCGAAGGCAGTCATCGCCTCCTTGTAAGCGTCGCAGTGCCCGAGGGTCTCTCCTGTGACGGCCAACTCTAGCCATCCCATTTTGTCCCGCATCTGCTTATACGGGAATCCGCGGACTGCGAACCAGCGAGGAGCATCGAATGTGCCAGCGCTCTTGCTCATTAACGACTCTCAGAAGGCTTTATTTAATGCACTCGCGCCAAACGAGTGTCGGATCGTGATGATCCTCGTTAAAATGCCTTTGGCATTCTTTGATTTACAAGATATTATG
>JBIIKE010000078.1:0-3671 GCA_044233365.1 Bdellovibrionales bacterium
ACCCGCATCAGAAAAAAAGACCGTCCAGTCAAATCCGTTCAAAAAGCAGCTGCTAAAACCACAAAAAAAATTGCAAAAAAATCCAAGCGTTGACGAAATTTTTGAATTACGGCAGTATCCATTCAATGGAAACGAGTCAATTAGAAGGAAAGGATCGGAAAGATCTGCAGGCGGCAGCTGATTTTTTGCGAGCTGGCAAGTTGGTAGCGTTTCCAACCGAAACCGTCTATGGCCTTGGTGCGGATATGAATAACAAAAAAGCCGTGCGTGCGGTTTTCAAAACCAAAGGTCGGCCGCAAGATAATCCGTTGATTGTGCACATTGCAAATAAACGCGATGTCACAAAAATTGCGCAGAACATTTCCGCAGACGCAAAAAAACTGATGCAACACTTTTGGCCTGGCCCGCTCACATTGGTGCTCGAAAAACAGGCAACTGTTCCGGATATTGTGACCGCTGGACTCGAGACGGTATGCGTTCGTATGCCGTCGCATCCGATTGCGCTCGCATTGATCAAAGCGGCCAAGGTTCCACTCGTCGCACCCTCAGCAAATCTTTCAGGAAAGCCAAGTCCAACAACTGCTCAACATGTATTAGATGATTTTCGTGGCAAGATCGCGGCAGTTGTAGATGGTGGTTCATGTGAAGTGGGGATTGAGTCGACAGTTATTGATTGCACAAGCGAGACGCCGCGAATTTTGCGACCCGGGGTGATTACCTCTCAGCAGATTTCAGAAGTGTTGGGCAAAAAAATTCCACGGTGGAAAGAATATGAGCCGCATGAAGATGGAGGTCAAGCGAGTGCCGCCGCAGTATCGCCAGGTACGAAATATGCGCATTACACGCCAGACGCTCACGTGCAATTATATATTTCTGAACGAGAAGCCTTGCAGGGATTTGAGCATGCCGCCGAGAATGGTGGAACAGTGTGGTACCTGTCTCTTGAGCCACCAGCAAAACGCGCTGCTGCATTTTTGCGCTGGAAAGCATTATCTCCAAAAACGCTGTATGCACATTTTCGTGCAGCTGATAAGCAATCTATTAAGACGATTATTATCTACGCGGATTTTGCAACCCAGAAAAATCTTGGTTTGATGAATCGGATGCGGAAAGCCGCTGGATTATAAAAATTGTTTAGACAAAATGAACAGAAAATTCGTGAACGTATTCTGAATCAAGAATGTCAGTTGTAATAGTGAGTCTTGAGCATATACCAATTTTTCGCAATTAAAGAGAGGATGTGCTATACTTATAGTAATATTTTTAACGATACAATTATGAAAGATTTTCTTAAACGATTATTTGCATCACTCGCAGTTGCGCTTGTTGTCGCAGTGCCAGTTGGTGTCTATGCAGAAGAAGGGAAAAACGCAGAAGAAGCTGATTACACTCTCGCTGGCATGCATTTTCATGCAGCAAATGTTGTCACAATGGATGAAGCGACGGATAAAGATCTGTATGTTGCTGGTTCAACAGTGACAATTAAAAATGAAGTCAACGGCGATGTGTTTGCTGCGAGTCAAGACCTGACAATTGAGGGTGTTATCAAAGGTGATGTCCGTGTTGCCGGTAGTGTTGTGACGATTAATGGCACAGTAGAAGGAAATGTCCTTGCCGTTGGTAGTACAATTAAAATCACCAAAGATGCAAAGATTAATGGATACCTCAACGCATATGGTGCAACAGTCTTGATTGACGGAACAGTTGCCAAAGATGTCCATATCGGAGGAGCTGAAGTGACAGCGAATGGTGTATTTAATGGAGAGGTCGCGCTTGAATCAGATATAACAACTATTGGAAAAGATGCGACTGTTGTTGGGATGATCAATGTCACGAGTCCAAATGAACCAACCGTCAATAATGATGTGCTTAAAGAAAAGGTAAAGTATACCTACGTTGAAATCAATACATATGAAAAATCATGGCAAGATGAGTTAATGGGTAAAGTGAGTGAAACATTGTATTGGTTTTTCGCAAGTGCGTTAATTGCGGCAGTAGTATTGTATGTCCTCAGTGGTCCAATCATGCGTTCAGTGACAACACTTGAAAAAAAGACCGGACAGTCTGTTGCTATTGGATTTGCACTGCTGATTTGTGTTCCAGTGGCTGCCGTGCTTTTAATGGTGACGCTGATCGGTTTTCCACTCGCTCTCTTCACGTTAGTGCTATACGGTCTTGCGCTCTGCTTGTCGACGATCCCAGCCTCATTGTGGCTCGGAAAAAAATTACTACCGTCACAATCTGACGCGGATTTCCGTGGCCTGTTTTTCCAATATCTGGCTGGTAACTTGATTATCATGATTTTGGCAGCAACACCGTTTATTGGTTGGTTTGTTTCAATGATCGCGATGGTTGCAGGTCTTGGCGCGTATGGTTTGGTAATAATGAATAAATCCGCGCACAAAAAAGCCTAACAGCTTTTGTCGGCAAAAAGAAAAGAGTCCGTTTATTATGCGGACTCTTTTTTATATTCTGCAATGGCAGCGGTGACAGCTTGGAGTGAGAGGAGGGCACACTTGAGGCGGGTTGGACCAAGCGGGATATGGACGAGCTCGACAATATCCTCAGTTGAGAGTTGCATGATGGTATCGAGTGGTTGGTTGAGGAGCTCTTCGGTTAGCATGCTCGCAGTTGCTTGAGAAATTGCACAACCCTCTCCTTCAAATGCAACCTCAGATACCATTCCGTTTTCAATTTTTAAATCAAATACCAACTCATCGCCACAAGATGAATTACGCTCCATACGAGTAATTGTGGGGTGCTCTAATCGGCCATGATGTTGTGGGTGGCGATAGTGTTCGAGGATTTCTTCTTGGTAGAGCGTTGTCATATATGTGTGTGGCTATGATCCGAGAATGGTTTTGATTGATTTCAGCGCGACAGCAAGTTCGTGAATATCATCGAGCGTGTTGTATGGTGCGAGACTGACACGGGTTGTGCTGCTGACACCAAAATGTTTCATGAGCGGCTGACAACAATGATGACCAGCTCGAACTGCAATGTTCCGTTCTGCGAGCACTGCGGCGATGTCATGTCCGTGTACGCCGTCAATTGTGAAAGATGCACAGCTGGTGTGTAGTTGCGCATCGCCAGAATAGCCGATGAGTGTGAGGTCTGGGATTTGTTGTAGTTCAGCGATCAACGCTCCATATAAAATCATTTCACTGTGATGAATTGCTGCAATACCCCCATTATTTTGAATCCAATCAATCGCGCGGGCGAGGCCGATGGCTTCGGCAATTGGAGGAGTGCCAGCTTCAAATTTCAGCGGTGCGTCAGACCATTTTGCAGATGTTTCACCAACGGTGTCGACCATGCCGCCGCCGACAACCCATGGCTCGAGTTGTTCATGCAACTGTTTTGCGATAACGAGCACACCAATCCCAGTTGGACCAAATAATTTGTGTCCAGAAAATGTGAGGAAGTCAACCGCAAGCTCTTTGACGTTCAGTGGCAGATGAGCGGCTGATTGTGCCGCGTCGAGGATGGTGATAACGCCGTGCTTGCGACACTGTGCTGCAATCTCTTGAATTGGCAGAATCAGTCCGGTGACATTTGAAACATGAGTCAATAACACAACGCGCGTTCGGTCTGTCAGTTGTGAAAGAATATCAGTAGCCGAAATCAATCCGTCTGCGTTTGGTTGAATCATCACGAGTTTCAATTTTCGT
>JBIIKE010000079.1:0-3622 GCA_044233365.1 Bdellovibrionales bacterium
ATTTAAAAAACGCGACGACTAAGCATCTCGAAGGAGAGTCGTCGCATCGTGTTCAAAGGGTTGATTGAATAATCAATCTTGTGAACACGACAAAAAACCCGCAACATCTAGAAGCGGGCTTTTGTAATTTTTATTTCAAAAAATTCTAATCGTTGACGCGTTCAACGTACTCGCCTGTTTCTGTATTAATGCGGATCTTTTCTCCTTCATTAATAAACATTGGAACGTTCACTTCATATCCGGTTTCGAGCTTCACTGTCTTTGTGACATTTCCAGCGCTATCACCGCGAACACCAGGAGGTGCTTCAGTAACGACAAGTGCGACTTTTGGCGGAACATCAACAGACACTGGCTTTCCTTCATAATACATCACCTGCACATCTTCGCCTTCTTTAATGTAGTTTGCTGTTGAACCAACCGCTGAACCACTTAAGGTAAACTGATCGTATGTATCATTGTCCATGAAAATATATTCATCACCTTCACGATACTGATAGTTCGCTGGCTTGCGCACGAGATCGGCTTCTTCAACCGCATCTCCACCTTGGAAGGTTTGCTCAAGCATCGCACCACTGATCAAATTTTTCATCTTCACACGCAGCACAGCCGCAGAACGCGCTTGTTTGCTGTGCTCTGCTTTAACAACTTGGAACGGAGCACCTTGATAGGTCATCACTGTTCCAACTTTGATATCACTCATTGATAACATAGGCGTTTATTTTTGGTCGTTTGTATATGGAAGCAATGCCATGACACGAGCGCGCTTCACTGCAACAGTCAATTGACGTTGGTGGCGAGCACAAGAGCCCATGCGTTTGCGAGGCAAGATACGTTGATAGTTCGAAGTCATTTTTTGTAAAATGTCAGTCGCCTTGTAGTCAATCTGTGGGATGTTATTCACACAGAAGTAACAAAATTTTTCACGTTTTTGAGGTTTCTTTTGCATAAAGTTCATTAAAATGGAATATCTTCAACTGAAATAGTTTCTTCTTCTGGACCTTGAGCCTGTGGAGTTGGCGCATAGGCTGGTGTACTTGCTTGTGGCTGTGTGGTTGTTCCACCACCATATGAAGCGCTACCGCCATCGCCGCCGGCTGAACCGAGCATGATCATATTGTCAGCCACAATTTCTGTACGATATTTTTTGCTTCCAGTCGGATCGTCCCATGAGCGAGTTTGTAAATACCCTTCAATGTAGACTTGTTTGCCCTTTTTCATGTATTGACCAACAATGTCAGCCAGCTTGCGCCACGCGACAATATTATGAAATTCCGTGACTGACTTTTTTTCACCAGACTGCTGATCTTTCCAACTACGTGAAGTTGCAACGGAAAATGTTGCGACGTTTTGTCCACTCGGAGTAGTTTTGATTTCTGGGTCGCGAGTGAGGCGGCCGATGAGTTGTACTTTATTTAAGTCCATATTTGTATATGTTGAATTATTTTATACTTCAACATCTTCACCGAGTAATTTGTCGATACCCTTTTCAACAGTTGCTGTATCTGCTTTTGGCGCATCAACTTTTTTGACTTCTGCAACTGGCGCTGCGTCCTTCGTTGCGTTATCAATCATTTTTTTCGCGCGATACTCTTCACGACGTTTCACAATTTCTTGATCTTTCGCAATTTCTTCAGCAGTTCGTTTCTTCTTTTTGATAATCATGAAGCGTGCAACATCTTTTCGGATGCGCAATTTTTCATTGAGCTCAGGAAGCAATGTTGAAACCAAATCAAATTCCGCGATGAAATAAGAACCCATTTTGGTGTCATCGATTGAATATGCAAGAGCGCGACGGCCAAGCACTTCTTCGTGAGTAATTTCTGCTTTTCCGGCTTCGAAGAGCGCCTTCACCTCACTAAAGGTTTTAGCAGCTTCTTCATCAGTTGCATTTCCGGAAACGAGCAACATCAATTCATAATGTTGAATTTTCTCGTCTTTGGTTGGAAATACAAAGACTTCTGGGACAGATGTGTCTGTCATAGTGCAAATTGTTTAGATTGGGATTCTGACATCATCATCCAATGCCGTAATGCATGTGGCCGATGTCGTGGGCGGAACTGCTTTTTAAGGGCAATTTCCGGAATTCCAATGTTCGATTTAAGTGCTGTTACCCTAATAGAAAAAGACTGAATTGTCAAACCAGCCGAAATAGGTATACTCACCATATGCCAAAATCAATTTTATTATCGCAGTGGATTGAAGCCCAAACGACAGATGACCAACCTTCTGAGCAGCAGCTGCTCTATTCGATTTTTCATGACATTTCGACAATTGGAAAACTGTTGTCTGACCTGATTCGTAGTAGTGGTATAGATATTTTGGGTGCGTATGGTTCAGAAAATGCATCCGGTGATGTCGTCCAAAAATTAGATGTTGTGGCGAATGAGTTGTGTAAAAATTTTTTGCGTGACCAAACCCATTTTGCAGCGATCGCATCAGAGGAAGAGGCAGAAATTGTCTTAATTCCGGGAGGTGAAAACTCACCATATGTCATTGCGTTTGATCCATTAGATGGTTCAAAAAATATCACCAGCAACGGACCGATTGGGACAATTATGACCGTGTATCGACGATCGTCTCCAGTTGGCTCACCTGCGACGGTTGATGATTTTTTACCGAGCGGAACAGTTGTTGGGGCCGCATTTGTATTATATGGGCCACGGACAATTTTTGTTTTTTCAGCTGGTGACGGTGTGCATGTCACGCAACTTGATCCGGAAAGCAAAGAATGGGTTTTGTTACATGAACAGTTGGAATTTCCAGAAACAATGACACTCTACTCACATAATGATCGGTATGTTGAGGATTGGGACACTGATTCACAAGAGTATCTGAAAGGTCTGAAAAAGCGCTACCCAACAATCACTGCGCGATTTGCTGGTGCGTTACTATTTGATATCTATCACCTGTGTATTGATGGTGGAATATTTTTAAGACCATACGATGATTTTGCAAAACGATCAGTGAAAGTCCGATTGGTCTATGAATTGCGCGCGATGGCATTTTTGATTGAACAGGCTGGTGGCGCAGCTTCAGATGGCGTGGAGCGGATTTTAAATGTTGACGCGACTGATATTCACCAAACCCATCCCTTTATTGCTGGCAATGCAAATGAAGTCGCAGAATATGAAAGAAATTTTGGTGCACGTGCGTAATAGATAGCAGGATGCCTGATATCATACACGACGAATGGTCTGACATGACTGACGAACAGCTGGCGGTGCACTCCCTTGTCGCACAACCGGCTTTTGGCGTTCTGATTGAACGCTATGAAGAGAAAATGGTGCGCTATGTTGGACGGTTAACCTCAGTGAGTGCGGAAGATGTTGAAGACATTGTGCAAGATATCTTTATTCGCTGCTATCAGAATCTCGCTGCTTTTGATTCGTCGGTGTCATTCTCTTCCTGGCTGTATCGGATTGCACACAATATGGTCGTTGATTCCTATCGGCGATCAAAAGCACGACCGCATGGAAATTCAATTGTGCTCACAGATTTTGAATATCACAATCTCGCATCTGATTTTGATTTAGGAGCAGTAGTTGATGGCGCACTCCTGCGTGAACGGATTGAGGAAGCGCTGAAAAAAATAGATGTGAAATATCGCGACGTACTGGTACTG
>JBIIKE010000080.1:0-3564 GCA_044233365.1 Bdellovibrionales bacterium
GAAACAATTTGAAAAATTGCAACGACGCTTTGCACGATTAATCAATGAAAAAGAAACGGCGGTCCACTCCGAACAGTTGCAAGTGGCTTTGGAATTAAAAGAGCGTAGTGAAGCAATTGATCGTGAATTACAAAAACTCGAAAAACAAGTGCGCAATTTGAAATTGCCGGTGGTCAAAATTACCGAAGAAGATATTGCTCGTGTGATTGAAAAAATGCGTGGTATTCCCGTTACGCAAATCCTAGGATCGGGCGCAACGCATATTGCATCACTAGAAAAACGCTTAAATGCGGCTGTTGTTGGGCAAAAAGAGGCAGTACATGATGTCGTGTCAGTCATTAAACGCTCAGCAGCGGGTTTAAATACACAGAAACGACCTTTAGGAAGCTTCTTATTTTGTGGTCCGTCAGGTGTTGGCAAAACCTTGCTCGCACAAAAAATTGCGGAATATCATTTTGGTGACGCTGATGCCTTGATTCGTATCGATATGTCAGAATTTTCTGAAGGCTTTACGGTGAGCAAACTATTGGGCGCACCAGCTGGGTATGTTGGACACAACGATACTGTTCCATTCACTGAAAAAGTCCGCAAACGCCCCTACTCTGTTGTCTTGTTTGATGAAATTGAAAAGGCCCATCCAGATATTTATAATGTCCTGTTACAAATTTTGGATGACGGAACTGTTACAGACAATACTGGTCGCGTGATTCATTTTCATAACACCATTATTATTCTGACAACGAACGTTGGTGTGCCATTGTTGAATCAACAAGCTGGGCTCGGATTTAATCTTGAAACTCACAAAAAAAGTACGAAAGAATTAGCGGACAAGGAACTACTCAAAAAAGACCGCTTACAAACGGTGATGAAAGAAATGCTGAATGACACTTTTCCGCGTGAATTTTTAAATCGGATTGATTATCGTCTCTTGTTTGAAGCCTTGACCCCAACAGACATGTCAAAGATTGTCACTTTAGAATTGAAAGAATTAGTAGATCGACTAAAGCACCTTGGAATACAGTGTGTGATTACTCCAGCTGCTAAAAAACATCTTGGTGTTATCAGTTTTGAAGCTGAAGCTGGTGCGCGACGAGTGCGACAACAAATCGCAACATTGATTGAAGAACCGCTCGCTGATGCGCTCTTGAAATTTCAAGCTACACCAAAAACTACTGCAAAAAATGTTATTCGGATTGATATAGATTCCAAAAAAGCGATTACCATAAAAATAGAATGAATCCTGGTCGCAACAACTTGCTGACCACCCTTATCGATACCTTTTTCCCACGCCGCTGCCCTGGCTGCGGTGTTTTTGACGTTTGGGTATGTGAATTGTGTATTGTTGCAGCGTGTCATCCACAGATTGAATTGTGGAATCACGGAGCGAATGAAATCAAAAAATTTGTCTCGCTCGGGCTGTACCACCAACCACTTCTTGAAAATGCTATGGATCTCTATAAATTTCATCGTGCAACAGAACTGGCCACACTCTTTGCAACATTACTCTCGCCAGGAATCAGTGAACTCCTCAACACGAGGAATCTAGATGTAACACGCGACTCACCAATCATTCTGATTCCAGCTCCACTTCACAAACACCGGATTCGCGAACGTGGCTTTAACCAAAATCTATTACTCGCTCAAAAAATTACAGATGAATTAGTCCAACTCTTTGACCGCACACTCGTTACTTGCCGAAATGACCTTATTATCCGTACTCGACACACAAAACATCAAACAACAGTGGGCGCTCAGCAGCGGGCTACAAATCTTGAAAATGCCTTTGCACTAAGGCCAGAAGCAAAAGATATTCTCCCAAATGCTACAGTTATTCTCATTGATGATATTGTCACAACCGGAGCAACTCTCAACGAATTAGCACATACAATCGCGCCCACAAAACCTCTTACAATTTACGCTGCGAGTGTTCTCCGCTCCACCAAATCTGCCGCATAGTCAGCGGTCAAGCCAACACAACTAAAATTCATCACTTCACCGACGTAGTAGGTATGGTTTGTACCTTGCAGGCTTTCAAGGCGATCATAAAAACCAGCCCGCATATCAGCCGAGGTAACATGCGGAAAATATTTCCATTGCCGCACTGTGTGTACTTGCTCAATTGAACCACCCATAACTTCGACCAACGCACGAACTTTTTCTGTGACTGCTTCATCAGATTCATTGTTTTCTGGCAAAGCGTAAAATGTATAAATTGGCTCATTGACATACCGATGATACCAAAATACTGGATGGCCCGCTCGTTCGCGTGAATAATTACTTGGGACATACCCACTCTGTTTTGGAAAATTACTCAGCGTGACTGCGACTGTTCGATAATCAACATATTGAATTTTTGAAAATAACTCAGCTTCTTCTGGTGTAGCATCAAGAAACTGGACAGCTTCATCAAGCGGTGACGCGATGATCAACGAATCAAATACTTCTGTGCCCTCTGCTGTTGTTATTTGCACTCTCTCGCCACGTTCAATTTTTTGAATGGTTGTGTTGTAGCGCACGTCATGTTCCTGTGCCACTCGGGTCCACAAATGTTGAATGCCTTCTGGAAATTGGTAGAGTTGTTTTTTAACAAACGCGACGACGGCTTCCCAATGATAATATTTTAGAATATACGATGCTGGCACTTCATTTAAATAACCATAACCATAGCCAGTTGAAAATAGTTCCAAAAAATCTGTAATGGCTTCAATTCCCTCCGCCTGCGAAAATTCTGTGTATGGTACAGTCAATTCTGATGGAACGCCAACGTGACCTGGTCGATTGAGTATTGGATACTGCTGAAATAATCGACGATAGCGGAACATCAACTGCGAAATCATCTGCATTTTTTTTAGTGGGTTGACTTGTGGACGCAACTGACCAGTCACGCCATCCACTAAAATACTCCGCCCAAACTCAGCTTGTGTAAGCGGCACGTTGTATTTTCGCGCCAAACGTAGCGGTACACGATTATTTTCCGACAACACACCAGCACCTAATTCGTAATTTTTTCCAGCAATATCAATCGTGCAACATTTTCCGCCTGCTTGTGCAGCACGTTCAAACAACACAACATTAGTGTACCCACGATCTTTCAACGTTTCGGCCGCAGTCAAACCAGCCGCACCCGCGCCAATAATCGCAATCCGCTGATCACGAGTTATTTGACTTCGTTTTTCACTGTCCATAACAGATTTTTCTTCAGCACAGCCGAAGCGCAGAGCATGCCACCCATCGTTCCACCAGCGATACTACAGGTAATAATATCTTGGCCAGTGAGAAATAAATTTTTGACCGGGGTGTGTGCGCGCAAAAAATCTTGACGGAAACGTTTTGGTGTGTGAGACGCGCCATAAATTTCACCATGTGGATGACCAGAAAAATGTTTGGTTGAAAGCGGTGTTGAGACTTCATAGTGATCCACTTTCCCGCGCAGTTGCGGAGCTACCCGATAGAGTTGTTCTAACATTGGTTGCGCCAACTCTTCTTTCAATGCTTTGTAATCATCGCCACGCTTGTGCCAATCTGTCCCTTCCCATTTTTTGAACCAATCATATGGCAACAAAA
>JBIIKE010000081.1:0-3561 GCA_044233365.1 Bdellovibrionales bacterium
CGGCACTGCATCATTAAATAACCACACAAATGCCACCACGGACAAAATCAGTAGTGTATGGGTCGTTTCCCATGTGATATGCATATATTCACCAAATGATCGTTTTTGAGACACACTGAGTAATGACAGATTCATTTCAATCAATAACAACGGAACATAAAGCGCTAACGGAAAAGTAACAAAAAACAATGCAATAATCATACCTTTATTTCTTTACGAATCATTTGCGCAGCAACCCCAAACGAAACAATAAATAACAGGATAAACGCGACTGGGAAAATAATACCCCATTGCATCACCGCAACATTTGCGGTAAACGCCTGATCAACCCGCAAATAGCCTGCAACCGCATATGGCTGCCTCCCAAGTTCTGTGATCATCCAGCCGAGCTCTACAAGCACAACGGACAACGGCCCTGAAGACAACACAAGCCACCCTACAATTCGACTATCAATCAATATGTTTTTTGAACGACGATATAACGCAAGATACAACAATGGGATAAGCGCCAAAAATCCGACAAGCACCATTTTCACCTCAAAGAGACGATTCACAATCAATAGCGGCCAATCAGCTCGTGGATATTCGCGTAAGCCACGAACAACAGTATCCGCATCATTACCAGCAAGAATACTTAAAGCATTAGGAATTCGAATACCTCCTTCTAAGCGATCCTCCGCTTCATTTAAATGGCCTCCGATTACATATGGAGCGTGATCAAGTGTTTCTGGTTGCATCTGAATTGCCGCAAATTTACGGGGCTCTGCTTGCGCAAGATATTGCATAGATGCATGACCGAGGCCCGCAAGCAAAACAATACACATAAAACCTAAAGTCATGAACCGACCAACAACCAACCGTAGTACTGCTTTCATTTTTTCTGATTTATGACGAGTAAGTAACCACACGCTTATTCCAGCAACTGAAAAAAATGTTGTCATGTAATATGAAATGAGGGAATGTGCGATTTCAAAAAATGCCGTTGGGGTAAGTAATCCTTTCCACGGACGGACATTGGTCATCACCCCATTCACCATTTCAAAACCCTGGGGATTATTCATCCACGCATTCGCCAGTGTAATAAACACCGCGGACATGCCAGCACCAAGAATAACTGGGATGAGAAGTAATAGATGACGATACCCAGCATAACGCTTCCAAGTTGAGACATAAAACCCCAAAAAAACCGCTTCAATCAAAAATGCATATCCTTCTAAAGCAAATGGAACTCCGATAATTGGAGCACCAAAGTCAACGAGCCCTGACCAGATAACACTCATTTGAATTGCGATTAGTGTTCCAGAAACAACCCCTACAATCACAAACAAGGACATGATACGAGACAAGAACTGGGCTAAAGACAATAACTCAGAACTCTTGCGTTGGATGCCCCACCATTCAATACAAAAGATTGCGAGTGGCAAGCCAACGCCAAATAACGCAAATATAATATGAAATGCAAGTGAGTCGCCAATAAAGGCACGAGCTGCTGATAGTTCATTCATATGACTAAAGTGTACAATATTACAGACTAAAAACAATGTGCATATGTACGTATTATATTGACGCGATGAAAAGGATTTGATATTCTATCGAGGTTCTATTGACTCTATTGGGGAGTCGCCAAGCGGTAAGGCACATGGTTTTGGTCCATGCATTCGGGGGTTCGATCCCCTCCTCCCCAGCATGAAAATCGTCGGTCCATCGGGCCGGCGATTTTTATTTTGGCGGGATCGAACGGGCAGGAATGAGCCAGGAGTGCAATGACCGCAGGAAAGGCACGACGCAGTGAATGTCGACGATTTGCCAGTGGCAAATTGGCGCTGCCCAGGACAACGAAGTGAGCGTAAGCGAACGAGGCGAAATCCCCTCCTCCCCAGCAAAAAAGAATCCGTCATTGTAGGCGGATTTTTTTATATATAAACAATATGATTTTATACTTTCAAATACCGCGTAATCGCGATCATGCTCGAAACCACAGACAGCAGCATCGCGCCGAGGAGCTCACCGAACACAAAATAATACCAGTACGTATTGACGTATGCGAGCAGTGAAAAATTGTAGCCTTGGAAAAATTGACGAACAGCGTCATCTGAAATAATCAAGACGGTGTAGCCGAGCGCAACAGTAATCAACGCTGCGAGTGCTCCCAAAAACGCACCTTCTAAAATAAACGGTAGCCGAATAAAGGAATTTGTCGCACCAACTAATTTCATAATTCCAATTTCTTCACGATAATTATAAATCGTAATCCGAATCGTGTTGAAAATGACAATGATGGAAATCAGTAAAAAGATTGAACTAATCGCCAGCGCACTTTGATTGGCAATGCGCGTCAACTCTTCAATCCGCGAAGTCAGCTCTGAGTTGTCAGAGTAATCGGTCCGGTCAATCAAATCCTGAAAGCGCGAACCACGAATCGCTTCTAAGATCGCTGGATAATCGGAAATCCGCTCGGCTTTAATTGTCACGCTTGGCGGCAAGACATTTTGCTCGAGTTCTGAAAGTGTCGCTAAAATTGACGGATCATTTTGGTGTGCGGCTGTAAATTCTTTCAGCGCCTGATCCGCTGAGGTATACTGAATGCTTTGCGTCTCTGGAAGTTCCCGAATAAATTCTTGCGCCGCTAAAATATCAGTCTCCGGCACATACTGATAAAAATACAAATCAATCTCAACTTTTTGTTCAACCGCTGTAATCACTTGCTGTCCGACGACATTTAATCCAATGACCAGCGTCATACTGACTGTTGTCAAAATCAATAAAAACAGCGTGACAAATGACAGCCACAAATTACGCCAAATATGTTGGATGGAAAATCGAATTGTGCGGAGAAAAGCTGACATATTATAAGTGATAACTACCAACTTTTTTATCTGAAATAAGCTTTCCGTTTTCAACGGTGATAACGCGCTTCTGCAAACGATTCACGATATCTGGATTATGCGTCACCATCACAACCGTGGTTCCGAGTTGGTTGATTTTCAGCAACAGGTCAATAATTTCATTAGCAGTGATGGTATCGAGATTCCCTGTTGGTTCATCAGCCAGTAAAATTTTTGGACGATGCACCAATGCGCGTGCAATCACGACGCGCTGCTGTTCACCGCCGGAGAGTTGATCTGGAAATTTTCCAGTTTTGTCATGGAGGCCAACAATCTTCAAGACTTGTGGAACAATTTTTTTGATCTTAGCTTCTTGCGTGCCACACACTTCCAATGCAAACGCCACATTTTCGTATACTGTCTTGCGATTTAATAATTTAAAATCCTGAAACACAACACCAATCTGTCGACGCAAAATTGGGACTTGCCGATGCTTGATGTTTGTAATGTCCCAACCGCCAATCACAACCTTGCCTTTACTCGCCGCTTCCTCCGCAATAATCAACCGTGCGATTGTTGTTTTTCCAGCGCCAGATTGTCCGACAATCGACACAAATTCACCTGGCTTAATTGAAAAAGTCACATTCTTGAGCGCATGTGTTCCATCCGGATATGATTTGGTAACGTTATGAAATTCAATCATGTGACAAGCATGTTCACTAGAAAGAATAGCCTA